>CAILKQ010000099.1 GCA_903834825.1 uncultured bacterium
AATTATTTTGATATCCTTGCCATCAGGACCTTTCCCGGGCTCAAGGACCGCGAAGCGGATTACGGAGAACACATCATCAAACAATTCATCCAATACGCAGGAATCCCTGTCCTGAGCCTCGAGAGTGCTACCCTGCACCCGTTGCAAAGCCTGACAGACCTGGTCACCATCACTGAATCCTGGAATGCGACAAACCATGCATTGGCAGAAACCAAGGTTCAGCTGCCAAAACCCAAAGTGGTGCTCACCTGGGCACCGCATGTAAAAGCGCTTCCGCAGTGCGTTGCCAACAGTTTCGCGCAGTGGGTGAATGCCTGGGGGGAAGCGGATTTTGTGATTACCCATCCCAAAGGATATGAGCTGGCTGAGGAATTTACCCAAGGGGCAACCATCGAATACGACCAGGAGAAAGCATTGAAAGATGCTGACTTTGTGTACGTGAAAAACTGGAGTGCTTACTCACCATACGGAAGCCTGCCACCCTTCGGGGGAGATTGGATGTTAACAAATGAAAAAATCGGGCAAACATGCCATGCAAAAGTGATGCATTGTCTGCCTGTAAGAAGAAACATAGAACTGTCTGACGAAATACTGGATGGACCAAACAGCATCATCACACAGGAAGCTTCCAACCGGGTATGGGCCGCTCAGGCAGTGATATCATCACTACTTCAATGAACGAAAACAAATTATATATCATCAAAGTCGGCGGTAACATCATAGACGATGCTACCAAGCTCAGTACTTTTCTTTCCTCCTTCTCAACACTGAAAGGCAAAAAAATCCTTGTGCATGGCGGAGGCAAACTGGCAACTAAACTGGCGGCAGACCTTTCTATACCCCAGCAAATGGTTGATGGCAGAAGGATCACCGATGCTGAAACGCTGAAAGTGGTCACGATGGTGTATGCCGGGCTGATCAACAAACAGGTTGTTGCATCGCTCAATGCCATGAATGCCCCATCCATCGGGCTCTCTGGTGCTGATGGCAACTGCATCACTGCACACAAGCGGGTGCATCCAACGATTGATTTTGGATTTGTGGGAGATGTGGATAGCGTGAACACCAAGCTGATCCTTTCGCTCCTGGACATGGACCTCAACATCATCATTGCCCCCATCACACAAGACAAAACCGGTCAACTGCTGAACACCAATGCCGATACCATCGCACAAGAAATCGCCAAGGCAATGGCCCTGCATCTTCCCGTCACACTGGTCTATTCATTTGAAAAGAAAGGTGTACTGCAGGATGTCAACGATGAGAACAGTGCCATCCCATTGATCAACAGTGCCTTGTTTGACCAGTTGAAAAAAGACAAGGCCATCTTTGCCGGGATGATCCCCAAACTCGACAATGCCTTTGCTGCCCTGCAAGCTGGCGTAGAGAAGGTGATCATTGGAGATGCCACCGAACTCAGTGCATTGATAGAAGGAAAAACAGGTACGGCCATCTGCTGATAAAAAAATAGCAACATGTCAACCACACAAAACATCACCAACAGCGCAATCGATCTTCTCAAAAAAATGATTGCCATCCCCTCCCTGAGCAGGGAGGAAAAAGAGGTGGCAGACCTGATCGAACAATATCTCCAGGAAAATGGCATAACCACAGGCAGGCTGATCAACAATGTTTATGCCTTGAATAAATACTTTGACCCTGCCAAAAAAAGCATCCTGCTGAACTCTCACCATGATACGGTAAAGCCTGCAAAAGGGTATACCACTGATCCTTTCACTCCAACAGAAATAGAAGGACGCCTGATTGGCCTGGGCAGCAATGATGCCGGAGGCCCATTGGTTTCCTTGATTGCAACATTCATTCATTTTTTCAATAGAGAAAACCTGCCTTTCAACATCATCCTGGCAGCAACTGCTGAAGAAGAAATTTCTGGTACCAACGGCATTGAACTCCTGTTGAAAGATGGGATCTTTCTGGATACACTTCAAGGCAGTGACTTCATGGGAGGACTGGTGGGAGAACCCACCAAGATGCAGATGGCAGTGGCTGAACGCGGCCTGCTTGTTATGGATGCAACCGTTCATGGAAAGGCTGGTCATGCAGCCAGGGAAGAGGGCATCAATGCCATCTACCTTGCCATGCAGGATATTCAAGCCATTGCAAAAATGGATTTTGAAAAAACATCTGAACTGCTTGGCAAAACAACTGCGAAAGTAACGGTCATTGAAACTGATAACAAAGCGCACAATGTGGTACCATCCTCCTGCAGGTTTGTACTGGATGTAAGGGTAAATGAAAAATATGATTTTGACGAGGTGATTGATTGCTTGAAAGCAACCCTAAAAGCCGAATTGGTTCCCAGAAGTTTCAGGATGAAGTCCAGCATGATTGCTATGGACCATCCCATTGTAAAGGCAGGCAAAAAGCTTGGTTTATCCCACTATGGGTCGCCTACCACCAGTGACAAGGCATTGATGCCATTTCCTGCGCTTAAAATAGGCCCTGGCGATTCAGCAAGAAGTCATACGGCGGATGAGTATATTTACATTTCAGAGATTGAAAATGGCATAAGCATTTATGTTCAATTGATTGAAGCAACCATTTCCTTTTACTGATCATTTCCCCAATACATTACCATGAAACTTTGGAGCAAAGACAAAACATCAACAGCTGCACAAATAGAAACCTTTACAGTTGGGAGAGACCGCGATTTTGATGTTCAAATGGCGGGCTTTGATGTGGAGGGTTCCATCGCACATGTTACGATGCTGGGTGAACAGGGGCTGATGAGCAAGGAGCAGGCTGACCTGGCTGTAACTGAACTAAAAAATATCCTGACAACGATTGAAGCCGGTCAATTCTCCATTGATGCCGGTGCAGAGGATATCCATTCACAAATTGAGTTCATGCTCACTGAACGCATCGGTGATGTCGGAAAAATGATCCACACCGGCAGAAGCAGAAATGACCAGGTGGCGGTAGACATCAAGCTTTTCTTGCGATCATCCATCATCGAAATCAAAGATGACATGCAATCGCTTTTTGACCTGCTCATCCAAAAAAGCAATCAACACAAGGATACGTTGATCCCCGGCTATACCCATCTTCAAATTGCCATGCCGTCATCTATTGGGCTATGGCTGGGTGCCTATGCAGAAAGCCTTGTTGATGACATGGAATTTGTTGCTGCCGCCTTTAAAGTAGCCAACAAAAATCCGCTGGGCAGTGGCGCTGGGTATGGATCTTCGTTCCCATTGAACAGGAGCCGCACCACTGCTTTGCTGCATTTCAATGCCCTCAACTACAATGCGGTGTATGCGCAAATGAGCAGGGGTAAAACGGAGAAGCTGACCGCCATGGCGCTGTCATCTGTTGCAGCTACACTGAGCCGTTTGGCGATGGACTGTTGTTTGTTCATGAGCCAGAATTTTGGCTTCATCCATTTTCCTGATGAGCTGACCACCGGCAGCAGCATCATGCCCCACAAAAAAAACCCGGATGTATTTGAATTGATCCGTGGCAAATGCAACAGGATTCAGGCGGTTCCCAATGAGCTCACCTTGCTGATCAACAATCTCCCTTCAGGATACCACCGCGACATGCAGCTGACCAAGGAAATCCTGTTTCCTGCCATGGATGAACTGCGCGCGTGCATAGAGATGATGAAACTGATGTTGAATGCCCTTGGCGTAAGAGAGAATATTCTCACGGAAGAAAAATACAAATACCTGTTCAGCGTTGAAAAAGTCAATGAATTGGTCAACCAGGGTATTCCCTTCCGGGATGCCTATGCACAGGTTGGAAACATGATTGATCAGGGAACCTTCCATTTCGATGCTACACAAAAACTGAACCATACCCACGAAGGAAGCATTGGCAATTTGTGTACAGCAGAGATCATTGCACAAATGCAATCTGTTGCTGCTGTAATCAAAATCGGATAAGCAAGTATGCTATTGTTTTCCTTTCCAGCGAAGGGTCCTGATCAGGTGTTTGATATCCTCTTCCAGAAAATCACTGACCACGGAGATGGAGTCTGCATTGGGTGAAGCGTCAAAATACAGTGCCCCGCGCAGAAAATGCCTGGCGGTATCAGCAACATAGAACTGCTTTGACGTTGCCGCCTCTCCTGCCACATAAAAATAAACGCCAGTGGAACCATTGTCGGTAGCAAAGGCAGAGTCAATGATTCCACTGGCCTTGATGGTATGCTTGTACGTCATTTTATAGGCTTCTTCCCGCAGGCTTTCGAAACTGTTGCCCACCACTGAATCTTTGTAGCCAGTGGGCGTTTTTATTTTGTAAACAGAACTGCCGGTGATGGATTTATAGCTGAGGTAAATCCTGCCCTGGAATTGATCAAAATTAACATTGATCCAGTATGGATTTTTGCCAGTGCTATCCGCTTCTTTTGAGATATGGGCATAGACAGGATATTCAAAAATATAGGGATACCCCGGCTCATTGAACTCCTTGTAAGCCCTTTCGGGAAGGTTTATCTTGAAGTAACTCCTTGGCTTGGGCGTATGGTCGCTGTTGCAGGCAAAAATGAATGCAAGCAATAGAAACAGGACCAATCCGCTTGGAAATTTTTTCATGACATGCTTTATTGCTGCGGTGCAGCGATGGTAATCTTGATCTTGTGGATGCGGTTCATGGCAACCTCCAGTACCGTAAAAGTGAAATCCTTGGCAACCAGTTCCTGGTTCAATTGGGGTATCTCGCCAGCGAGCTCCAGCACAAGTCCCGCCACCGTTTCACTATCACCCCTGATGGCATCAAAAACCCTGTTGGGAAGTTTCATCAACTTACAGGCCTCATTGATCATCATTTTTCCTTCAAAGATGAAATTGAAATCATCAATCCTCATGTTCACAGATTCCTCGTCATCGTATTCATCCCTGATCTCACCTACTATTTCTTCCAGGATGTCCTCCATGGTGATGATTCCATCTGTACCACCAAATTCATCCACCACAATGGCAAAATGGGTCCTTTTCTGTTGAAAGTCTTTCAGCAGATCTTCCACCAACATTTGCTCATGGATAAAAAATGCCGGACGGATCAGGGATTTCCAATCAAAATCATCCGCTTTGTCCAGGTGCGGAATCAGGTCCTTGGCATGAATCATGCCTGCTATATTGTCTAGGTTTTCGTTGAACACAGGAAACCTGGAATACTGCTGATCAGCCACCTTTTGTTTGAGTGCTGAAAAAGGGATGCCTGCTTCAACACCCTGCACATCAAGCCTGCTGCGCATCGCCCGTCTTACCGTGATGTTTCCAAACTGAGCAATGCCCTTGAGGATGTTTTTTTCCTCTTCTGAGCTTCCGTCTGCTTCTCCCAACCCCATGGCCTGATCAATCTGTTCCAGCCTGGTGCGCAGGTCATTGTTTCGGCCCAGGGATTTTTCAATATTATCGGTGATGCCAGCCGTCCATTGGCCCAAGCGGCGAAACATGATGGCATTCAACCAAACAAAAAAAGATGAATAATATGCAAAGCGAATATGGTTATTGGATGCCCAAACTTTTGGCAAAAGCTCTCCAAAAAGAACAAGAATGACAATGGCAATCAGCATGCGAATCAAAAACAAAAGAAAGCCAGTGGTTTCAGGCAACATATCATCCTTTACAAGATAGTTGCACAACAGGATGATCAGCATCCGAAAAACCATGTTTCCCACCAACATGGACGACATCAACAAACGCGGCTCCTGCAGCAATTGAAGAATTCTTGTAGATGCAGGATACTGTCGGATCCGCAAGTTTTTCAATTCCCGGTAACCCAATGAAAAAAAGGCTATTTCTGCTCCGGAGTTCATGAACAACATCAGGATGGAGGCGAGAAGCAGGATGGGAAGAACGATCATTGATCAAAATTACAATAATTGAACAAGATGTGGTTGATCAGCGGATGGATGTTTGATAACGGGTGATGAGCCTGGGAAAAGCCAATTGTTTGATGGATGAAATATCCGTCCAGTGGTATCCGTCCACTTTTACCAATGCTGAACTGCGCAGATACGCCATCCGGCACCGGATCTTTTGGTGCGTCAGCTGATGAACCATTTCGCCGGAAATAGAAACCACCTCTATTTTTTCTTTTTTAGCGCCCAGGTTCCAGAAAGACCAGGACTTCAATTCCTTTTCCTCAACAGGCTCATCGGTTTCCTTCAAGATGAATTCAAATAAATCCTGCCAAATATCCTTTCCCTTCCGCTGCCTTACCAGTTGTTTGCCCTTGGATTCGAGGATCAGGTAATAAAAAAACCTTTCCCTTTGCTTGATTTTTTTTGATTTGACTGGAATTTGCTCCGTTGTCCCCAGTTCAAAAGCCAGGCATTTTTGCTGAAAAGGGCATGCAACACAAATGGGTTGCCGGGGTTTACAAACCGTTGCGCCGAGGTCCATGATGGCCTGGTTATACAGGGCTGGATTACTGGTGTCGAGGAGCTGGTCCGCCAGCTGCTCGAGTGCTTTTCTGCCCGCGGGAAGGTCAATAGGGGTAGAAATACCAAACACCCTGGACAATACCCGGAGTACATTTCCATCCACCACTGCCAGGGGAAGCCCGAAGGCAAAAGAACCAATGGCAGCAGCAGTATAATGGCCAACTCCACTGAGTGCCAATAAACCTTCTTTAGAGGCCGGAAAAAGGCCTGCATGCGCAATACTAATCGTTCTTGCCGTTTTGAGCAGGTTCCTGCACCGGCTGTAATACCCAAGCCCTTCCCATAGCTTAAATACTTGATTATCAGGTGCATTGGCAAGTGCATGCACATCAGGGTAGCTTTCAACGAACCGGTTATAATAAGCAAGGCCTTGTTCCACCCTGGTTTGTTGAAGGATGATCTCACTGAGCCATATTTTGTAAGGATCTTTTATCCCTTTCCATGGCATTTTTCTGTTGTTTTCTACCAAATGCCAATTTTTCAGGGCCTTTGAAAACCACACTTTATGTTGTTTTTCAACCACTTATATCAATTTATTTTTGGTAAAAAGAAAAATTATGCGCAATTTTAGGAAACACCTAGACGTTCTAGGGCTTGAATTGGTAAATAAAATGTTTAAGGATTTACATCAAAAGTAAAATAAAAAAAATCCAAAACTTTTAAACTCAAACCAAAATGAGAAAAGCCGACCTGATCAATAAGATTGCTGAAAAAACCAATATCCCCAAAGTGGATGTACTGGTAACCCTCGAGACGATGTTCAAAGAGATCAAATTCTCCTTGTCAAAAGGGGAAAATATTTACGTTCGTGGGTTTGGTTCTTTCATCACCAAAAAAAGAGCAGCCAAGATTGGTAGAAATATCAAACGCAATACTGCTGTTCAGATTCCAGCCCATTTCATCCCTGCCTTCAAGCCTGCAAAGGAGTTCATGCAGGAAGTTAAAAAACTTGAAATTGACACTGTTATTAAGAACGAAGGTTCTGATGACATGGCATAAGGCATTACCTTTGCGTTCTAAATTCTGATCAATGTTGAAAAAACAGCAATGGATCGTGGTTGCTGCAGGGGCAGTGCTGCTGTTCGGTTTATTTATTTTTGGAAAATTTTCGCCCTCCCACAAGGAAGCTGCTCCACATGCAGACCATGAAGGACATACTGACAATGAAGGTTCAGCCGGAGGAGCAGCTAAACCCTTCGAAATCAATGCATTCATCAATGAATTGAAAAAAGATCTGACGCCAAGTCAATCGGCATACCTCACCAGTTTAGAAGACGCATTGACCAGGGGAGACCTGGTTACACAAAAAAAATCCAACTTTCAATCCTTGTCCAACTTCTGGCGAGACAGTGCAAGAAGCTTCCTTCCTTACATTTATTATCTCGGTGAAAAGGCTAAGTTGGAAAATTCTGAAAAAAACCTCAACTTTGCCGCCCATTCAATGCTGGAAGAACTAAGGGGTATATCAAACCCCGGATTGAAAAGCTGGATGGCAAACGAGGCCAACGACCTCTTTTTGCGCTCCTTGAAAATCAACCCGAACAACGACTCAACCATCATTGGCCAGGGAAGCACTTTCTTCTTCGGTGTTTCCGGAGCGCCGATGGAAGGGATCTTGAAAATCAGAACAGTCGCAGAAAAAGACCCCAACAATGTCTTTGCGCAGTTCATGCTTGGTTATGGAGGGATGGTTTCAGGACAAACAGATAAGGCTGCAGAACGATTTAAAAAAGTAATCGAGCTGGATCCTGAAAATACAGAAGCTGTATTTCTTCTTGCTGAGCTCTATGAAAGGGCAGGTAAAAAGAAAGAAGCAGTGGAATGGTACGAAAAGGGATTGAAAAATGTGAAGAACCCGGAATTGGTGAAAGCCCTTGAAGAGAAGATCAAAATATTGAAATAATTATTAACAACTAAACTTACTCTGACATGCCTTGTGGTAAAAAAAGAAAACGTCATAAGATAGCAACGCACAAACGTAAAAAAAGATTGAGAAAGAACCGTCATAAGAAAGGGAAGAAATAAACCTTTCCAT
>CAILKQ010000100.1 GCA_903834825.1 uncultured bacterium
ATCCGCACCAGCTCTGCGCCAGCTTCAATGCAACGAATCGATTGCTCAACCGTTGCGATGGTATTCATTGTGTCTGTGGTGGTCATGGTCTGCACCCTGATCGGATGGCCATTGCCCAATAACAGGTCGCCAATTTTTACTTCAATTGTTTGCAAACGCTGGTATGCGCTAAGGTGGGCCAAACCGGAGTGGAGTGAATGTTGTTCTTGCATCAATTGCAATTTACACTATTGTGAAATAGAATCTTTGAACTGCCTGTTTCCAAATTACATGATCCCTCTGAAAAATCCGATATGTGCAAGGATATCATTGGCCAGTTTCTTTCCAATGGCATCGGTGTCTGCTTCGGCCCCTGCATCAAAGTTGATGACAAAGGGATAGACATGCCTGTTTTCTTCAATCCATCCAACAACCCAGCCCAGTTTTTTGCCTTTGACCAATACCGATCCTTGTTGGTAGGCCGTTTGGAACTGTGCATTGTTCTCTACTATCAGCATTTTCTTAAGGCTTTCCTGCACACTGGCCCTGATGGGATGCTGCTTGAAATAGAGTCTTTTGATGAGCCCGAGTTGTTCATCTGCAGAGATTTGCAGGATATCGTTCATCCAGCAATGCTGTAGATCGGTTCCGATTTTTTTGTTGCCGTACTTGAGGCTGTCCACCCAAAACTTCATGGTGTCTTTGCCGATCAAGGAAGCCACCGTTTCAAAATGTACAGTACTGTTGGCACGAAAAGCGCTATAGATGTTCAGGATTTGAGCCAGGGAATCATTGCCTTTTACCAGTGAACTGTCATCGGTAAGTTTGCCAGTATGCAAGGCCACCATGGTACTGACGATATTGAAGGTTTGACCAGGGGCATAATTCTGCTTGAAACGGTCCAGGTCAAAGATGGTGAACTCCCCTCTGCTGTTGTCAAACATGCCGAAGGTTCCTTTCACTTGGTGTTTCTCGAAAATTGGTCCGATTTCATCATCAATGCTAACATTGTTGACAGTACAGGCATTGAAGGCAAGTACGGAAAGGAGGATGACAAAAAACGACAAGATCCTTTTCATGATGATGTTTTATAGGGATGAGTTATTCAGGGGTTTGGTTCAAGCCTCCGCCCTTCCACCACCTGAACCCAACAAAGCCGATAATGGCCAATGGAGCAATCATCAGGTAAATGATACCGGTGTTCAAACCCTGTGCGGGCTTGTGACCAAGCTGTTGGGCTGTTTTGGTACAGATGGAACACTGTGCACTGACATCGTTCGCTGCTGCGAAGACAAAAATCGTGCAGAATATAATCAGGTACCTTTTCATGGTGTTTAAGCGTCGGACTTCATTTGTTTAGACAAGCGGTTTCTTTCTGTTTCGTCCAAAATGAGTTTGCGCATACGGATGCAATTAGGGGTAACCTCTATACACTCATCGTGTTGGATATACTCCATACATTCTTCCAGGGTCATTTGCTTTTTGGGAGCAATGCTCGCAGCACCATCTGTACCACTGGAACGCATGTTGGTCAATTTCTTGCCTTCATTTGGATTAACAACCAAATC
>CAILKQ010000101.1 GCA_903834825.1 uncultured bacterium
GACCTGTCTTCCATCAGTTTCAAATACTTTGAAACCCATCTCACCGAGAATGAACTCCACTTCAGCTATCAACTCAAAGAAGGCATCAGCCAAGACAGGATGGGCTTCCTGATCCTTCAAAAAGAGGGTGTTGTTTCCCTGTTGGAAAACATTGGGAAGAACACCGCCCTGGAGGGTGAAAACAACAAAAAAATCAGCGGTTAATACTTTTAATTGAGGATGATTTCCCCATTGGTGGCCCTGGCCACAGCCATAGCTTTACACCATGTTTGTAAAGACCTATGGAAGTGCCGTATATGGTGTTGAAGCAAAAACCATCACCATTGAAGTAAACTGGACTGCCCAGGGAAAAGAATACTGCATTGTTGGATTGGCCGACTCCGCCATCAAGGAGAGCATGCAAAGGATTGAAAGCGCCATCAAATCAAAACGGTTTGAAATGCCGCGCACGCGGATTGTCATCAACCTTGCCCCTGCAGACCTGAGGAAAAGCGGTACTGCCTTTGACCTTCCCATCGCCATCGGCATTCTTTCTGCCTCAGAGCAAATCACATTGGCAGAAAAATTTGATCACTATATCATGATGGGCGAACTCAGCCTCGACGGAGAACTGCGCCCGATCAGAGGAGCCCTGCCCATTGCCATTCAGGCCAGGAAAGAAGGGTTCAATGGATTCATCCTGCCTGCCGCAAATGCCCAAGAGGCTGCGATGGTCAGTGGCATCAGCGTTTACGGCATGAAGAACATCAGGGAGGTGGTTGCATTCATCCAATCGGAGGGCTCAAGCGCAGCGCCCGTATCCATCAACATACAGGAAGCATTCAGTGCCGCACAGCAGGCATTTGAAAATGATTTTGCAGAAGTAAAGGGCCAGGAAAACATCAAGAGGGCGTTGGAAATCGCGGCTTCGGGCGGGCACAATGTCATTCTCATCGGTCCGCCCGGTGCCGGGAAAACCATGCTGGCAAAGCGTTTGGCATCCATCCTTCCTCCCCTTTCCATGGAAGAAGCACTGGAAAGCACCAAGATCCATAGCGTGGCGGGTAAACTTCCCGAACATGCCACCCTTATCACCAAAAGGCCTTTCAGAAGCCCACACCATTCGATCAGCAATGCTGGCCTGGTTGGGGGCGGCGCCAACCCTCAACCTGGAGAGATTTCTCTTTCTCACAATGGGGTCTTGTTCCTGGATGAACTCCCGGAATTCAAGAGAAATGTGCTGGAGGTGATGCGGCAGCCGATGGAAGAAAGAAGGGTTACGATTTCAAGGGCAAGGCTGGCTGTTGACTTTCCCGCATCATTCATGCTGGTGGCATCGATGAATCCCTGCCCCTGCGGATTTTACAACCATCCTGAAAAAACCTGCAACTGCCCTCCTGGGGCAGTCACGAAATACCTGAACCGCATATCAGGCCCCTTGCTCGATAGGATTGACCTGCATGTGGAAGTCACACCGGTGGCTTTTTCGGCACTGGCATCAAAAGAAACCATTGAAAGTTCTGCCAACATCAGGGACCGCGTAATCGCTGCCCGCACCATACAGGCAGAGCGGTACAAGGGCAAGACAGGGATTTATGCCAATGCGCAAATGGGATCAAAGGAAATGAAAGACATTTGCCAGTTGAATGAAACTGGGCAGCGCTTGCTCAAAAATGCAATGGAGAAACTAAGCCTTTCCGCAAGGGCCTATGACCGGATACTAAAAGTGGCAAGAACAATTGCAGACCTTGCCAGCAGTGAAAACATCATGCCTGAACATATTGCGGAAGCCATACATTACAGAAGCCTCGACAGGGAGGGGTGGGGAAGATGAGCCGTGCAGCTTGGCCTTATACTGTCGGGGTTTCTGTTTCCTGTGTTGGTGCTTTGGGAGCTTCTACAGAAGGGAAAAACCTGCTTTGAAAAATCAGGATGGCAAATACACCACCAGAAATGGATGCATCTGCAATATTGAAAACAGGCCTGAAAAACATGAAGGATTCTCCACCCCAAACTGGAAACCATGATGGAAAATAAGCGTCTTCAATGATGGGCATGTACAACATGTCTACCACCTTGCCATGCAAAAATCCAGCATACCCGCCTTGAAAACCATTTTGCCAGATGCCATGGGCAAGGTTCTGCAGATAGGGATCACTGGCTTCAAATGCCATGCCATAAAACAGGCTGTCGATCAGGTTGCCTATGGCTCCTGCATAGATGAAGGTTACACAGATGATATACCCTACATGGTATTTTTTCTTGATGATGTCCAGAATATAATAGGTGCCGAACCCAACAGCCACCAACCTGAATACCGTGAGGGCTATCTTTCCCCAGTCACCGCCAAGCTTCCATCCATAGGCCATTCCTTCATTCTCAATAAAATGAAACCGCAACCAGGGAATGGATTGGAACAGGACATTTTCCTGGCCCATGTGGTAACTGGTCTTGATGTATATTTTCAATGCCTGATCTAACAGCAGGATCAAAAAAGTAAGGAAAAGGGCGTGTTTGAACTTCAAAATGCGGGTTTTTGCAAATATAATGATAAGCGAACAATGGCAGATGACCCCAAAGGATCATTCGCCCAAATAAATCCTCGGAACGCGCTGTGAAATACCGGTCATCATCTCATAAGGGATGGTGTCTGCAGCCTTGGCAACATCAACAATCGAATGACCCTTCCCAAACACCAAGACCTCATCTTCAATGGTGATGCTGCTTTCATCCGTTACATCAATCATTGTCATGTCCATGCAAACATGGCCAATGGTGCGGAAAGACTTCCCCCTGATCAAGACGCTTCCCTTGCCATTGCCCAAACTTCGTGGGTATCCATCTGCATAACCAATCCTGATGGTGGCAACCCTGGTGTCATGGTTTACCATGGAATGTCTGCCATATCCCACAGATTCACCTTTTCTAACTTCCTTGATCTGTGCAATGGTGGTCTTGAGGGAAACTGATTCCTGCAGCGTCACCTCCCTGTTGCCGGGATCGATTCCATACAGTCCGATACCGATTCTGACCATATCGTATTCAGCAGATGGATGCCTTCTGATGGCAGCGGTATTGGCAGCATGCTTGATAAAAGCATACCCAACATGTGCAGACAATAGATGGCAACAATGATCAAACCGTTGCAGCTGGATGCTGGTAAAATCATCATGGACCGGATTTTCAGATGCTACCAAATGTGTAAATACCGTCTTGATCTTGAATACTGAAGAACTGCCCAACTGATCAATGAACTGAGCGATATCAGTGGGCTCCAAACCCAGCCTGTGCATGCCGGTATCGAGCTTGATGTGAACAGGAAAATAGGTTATGCCTTCCTGCTGCAAATAAGCATTCAATTGCTGGGCAAATCCAATGGAATAAATTTCAGGTTCAAGATTGTATTCAACCAGTGATGAGAAAGATGCTGGCGCTGTATTCATGACCATGATGGGCATCCGGATGCCTGCCTTTCTCAACTCAACGCCTTCATCAACATAGGCCACTGCAATATAGTTGACATGGTGAAACTGCAGCAGGCTGGCCATTTCAAAGCTGCCTGCTCCATAAGAAAAAGCCTTGACCATGGCCATGATTCTTGTGGCCGGTTTCAAACCTGCTTTGAACTGGTTCAGGTTTTGTACAACACTGGAGAGATCAATTTCAAGCCTTGTTTGATGGTTCTTGCTTTCCAGAAAATGGCTCAGTTTTTCAAAATGAAAGGACCTTGCCCCTTTGATCAAGACTACCTGATCCCTAAAGATTATCCCATTCAGCTGCTGCAACAAAGCTTCCGTATCCTTGAAATAAAAAACCTTGATAGACGGATGATCAAAACAACTGGCAAAAGCATGGAATTGTTCTCCCACTGCATAGAGTGTGGTGATATTTTTTAACCGGAGGTAGGAGGCAACTTTTTCATAGGCCAG
The DNA here is from genome assembly GCA_903834825.1 of uncultured bacterium. Taxonomy (GTDB): domain Bacteria; phylum Bacteroidota; class Bacteroidia; order Chitinophagales; family Chitinophagaceae; genus Pollutibacter. The sequence continues at coordinate 3,909 of CAILKQ010000101.1, forward strand.
CAGGGCATCGCCTGCGATGCCTGATACATCTGAAAGGATGGCCACCCGCTCACGCGAGGGATGTTGCAGTCCCACAAAATCCAGGGCGCTCATCAGGCCACTGAGGTCAGCATTATAACTGTCATTGATGATGGTTGATCCATGCTGTCCCTGTTTCATTTCCAGCCGCATGGAAAGTGGTGGAAGATCATGCATCCGTGGAATGACCTGGTCTTGTAATCCCAGGTGCAGACAAATCGCAAAACAATGCAAGGCATTTTCTATGGCGGCAGGATCGATATAGGGAATAGAAAAACCGTGGTTGGTTCCTTTGTAATCAGCAGAGACAATGGTTCTTCCTGCTATGGCATGATAGGAAACCAAAACATCTGCACCAGGATGGGTTCCCCAGGAAAATGCAGATCGCAGGCCGCCCTCCAAGAGCATTTGCTGAACTGCCTCATCCACCAATGGATGGTCTTTGCAATAAACCAGCAAATGGCAACCGCGAAACAGTTGCAGCTTTTCTGATAATTTATCTTTGATGGAATCAAATCCTTCGCCATGGGCTTCACCAAGATTGGTCAACAAACCAAGATCCGGACGGATCATCTTTTCAAGCTTATCCATTTCTCCTACCCGGGAAATGCCTGCTTCGAAAATACCCAGTTCATGCGTCTCCTGCATCTGCCAAATGCTTAGCGGAACACCCAACTGAGAATTGAAACTGCGCGGAGACCTGACAATGTTTTTTTCCTGTTGCAACAAATGATTAAGCCATTCTTTTACAATGGTCTTGCCATTGCTGCCTGTAATACCAATCACAGGAAATTCAAATTGTTTTCGGTGTGCAATGGCCAGCTTTTGCAGGGATGCCACAACGTTATCCGTCAATAAAAACCTGGCCTCAGGAAAGGACGCAAGATCAGGAACAGTAGAAACCACAAAATTCCTTACCCCTTCTCGGTAGAGTTCATCGATGTATTGATGCCCATCGCCCTGCTCCGTCTTGATGGCAAAAAACAAGGTTGTTGGAGGAAACACAAGTTTGCGGCTGTCGATCAGCAAATGTTCTACAAACGTCTCTGATGGATGCCCCAGTAGTGTAGTGCCCATCAAGCTGCTGATATGTTCGACAGGATGGACTTTCATGGTGGTTATTTTCCCTGTATGGCCTTTTGTCTGTTTACCCTTATGGAATACAAGACAGCACCTGCCAGGCATGCGATGATTACGCCCAAAGAAACAAGGATGTTGATGTGGATGCCAAAAAACTCAATCAGCATTTTTACGCCAATAAAGATCAAGACAACTGCAATCCCTTGTTGCAAATAGTCAAATTTGTCTACTGCACCCTTCAACAAAAAGAAAAGTGACCTCAAGCCAAGCAGTGCAAAAATATTGGAAGAATAGATCACCAAAATATCGTCCGAAGTAAAATGTGCTTTGGCATTTTCCCTGACCAATGAAACCACCGTGGGAATGGAATCCAGTGCAAAAGCAATGTCCACTGCTGCCAACATCAATACCACAACAGCCAGTGAAGTGAAATAGAATTTCTCATGATGATTCACAAAATACCTGCCCTTGGGCTCAATATCGGTGACCCTAAAAAACTTGTTGATCACTTTGTAGATCTTGGTCTCCCCTGGGTCAAATTCAGCCTCATCTTTTTTGATGAACAAATGATACCCAGTATATAAAAGGAAGAAACCGAACAGATAGAGAATCCAGTGAAAACGATCGATCAATTCAATACCCACTGCAATGAAAATGATGCGGAAAACAATCGCTAAAAGTATACCAATCAGCAATGCATGGCCTGCATCTGTTTCCTTGACCCTGAAATACGTGAAGATCAGGATGAAAACAAAAATATTGTCAATACTCAAAGACCATTCCATGAGGTAAGCCGTGAAAAATTTGGTGGCTACCATGGGTGTTTTTTCAAACCATAAAAAAATACAGAACGCTACAGAAAGCCCAACCCAAAAAATGGTTTGCCACATGGCCTTTTTCATGCTGATAGAGGCATTTTTTTTGCTCATCAGTCCAAGGTCAAGCGCAAGTGCGCCCAACAGCACAATGCCAAAAGTCAGGTAAGTAATCTGGTCAACGGTCATGTTGAAAATCAATTGTTAGGGAACAAAGATAATCATTCCCGCATGCCAAAGGATTATCCCCGCTTGGCATATTTTCTTTTCCGCAAAAAGCCATACACAAAATACAATGCCAGTGGAAAGGCAAGCGGCAGAAGGATGTTGAGCATTTGCCAGAACAACTTGTCGTTTTCCAGTTGTTCCTTGTCCAACAAGCGCAACCTGAACGTCTTTGACCGGGCCTCCATGATGGAAGCGCCTCCTGTGAGGTAAAAAAGACAGTTGCTGATGAAATCACGGTTGGCAAACTGTTGCCGGGTATAGCTGTTCATGCCCATGGCCATGGGGCCATCCTGCTGGCTGACAGCATTGGTCAAAATATCTGCATCTGAAATGACAATCATGCTGTTGTCTGAAGCGGCAGCAGAAAGAAATGGCCTTTTGTATTCAACCGCCAATTGCTGCAGATCAGCTGATGAAATCCTGTTGGCCAGTGCAGAGCGGAATTTACCTTCAAGCAGCACAGCGACGGCCTTGTTTTTTTTATTGAACTGGGTAAGGTCTTCTTCCGTCTTGATGCTTCTCCACTCTACCAGGGCCGGCGTTTGCAGGGTTCGGGAATAGGAGGATGACCCCAGGATCACCTGCTTGCGAATGCCGGGTGCAGCAACGGTATCAATGGTTTGCGGAAAGGAGGAAAGCACAAAATCAAGGTTCTTTGAAATGGGATGGTCCCCCGTATTTCTCAAGAGCGGTGCATAGGGCCAGGGCAAGAGTTCAATTTGTGGTTTGTCACCAATGCTGCCAATCACCGATGGAACCTTATCGCATTCCAAGTCTTGGAGCAAATCCCGGTTGATCCGCACGCCGTATTTGAACAGCTGTTCATCCAGCTCCAACCCCATATCAAAGGCTACAAAAGACCCGCTGCTGCGCTGGAGGCTGTCCATGCTGGCATAGAGATTGTCTATTGCCCAAAGCAGTTTGCCGCCGTGCATGACGTATTGATCTATTTTCAATTTCTGTGCCGCATTGAATGGCCTGGTTGGTTTTGCAATCACCAAGGCCGCAAATTCATCAGGAATATAGGCAACGCTGTCTATGGGCAGAATCCTGAATCGATGGTCCTTCCTCAAGACTTTTTCAACCAGGTCGTAAACACCAAGGTCAAGGGGTTGGCCATTGCCAGTCAGGTATCCCACCAATGGAATGGTGTCACGCGTCAGCAACATCATGGCCTTGGCCAGCTTGTATTCCATCAGGGCTTCGGCATTGTTCAGGGATTCCAATCCGTTGAGGTTGCTTTGGCCTTCCAGAAAATCAATGCCAATGGCGCCGTTGCTGCCTGTCAATACGGCCCCAGGAAAGACCAGGGTTTCTTCGCTTTGCTCCCCTTTTTTCTCTTGTGCTTTCACATTGGTAGGGTTGATGCCCATCCGTTGGAGGGAGTCAAACAAGATGGCTCTCGCGGTATCTCCCAGGCCTTCGCCAGGCCTTTCAAAAACAACCTGAAATTTTCCGTTGCTGATGGACCTGAACGATGAACCCATTTCTTCCGCAGCATTGCCCAGCCTTTTGAAACCAGCAGGAATGTCTCCCTCCAGGTAAACTGTCAGTGTAAGCGGTTCCACCAAACTGGCTACCATGGCCTTGGTTGAAGGGGCAAGCGTAAATCGCTTCTCTGTGGTCAGGTCGATCCCTGCATGAAAAAAATAGGACAAGAGATTCACTGCTGCGATGACCAACAAGGGCAAGAACCAGCTGCGGATATTTTGTATTTTTCTGCGCATCACTTCTTTAATTTGATGTTGGTGATGGTCAGGTAGATGAACAGGAATATCACAGACAGAAAATAAACCAGGTCTCTGCTGTCGATGAAACCCCTGCTGACATTTTCAAAATGATATTTGATGCCGATCAATGAAATGTAATACCCCACAGCCTTCCATGCTTCTATGGTGGCAAGTGATGAAAACAATGCATAAGCAACATAACAAAGAAAAGCACTGAGCAAAAATGCAGTTACTGCATTTTGTTGGATGCTGCTGGTGAAAAGTCCAATCGCCACATAGATGCCACAGAGCAGGTACAATCCGATATAAGCACCCGCTATTCCACCGGTGTCAATGCCATCCGTGGAGAGCGCAGCAAGGCTGTAGACATAGACCAGGGTGCAGCACAAGGTTATCAAGACCAATGCCATTGCGGCCAAAAACTTCCCCAATACAAGGTCCCTTATTGGCAGTGGCGAAGTTTTCAAAATTTCAAAGGTGCCGTTCCGGTATTCATCACTGAAACTTTTCATGGTGATGGCCGGTATCAAAAAAAGCATGATATAAGGGGCGATGGCAAAAAATGAATCCATGCTGGCATAGCCGGCATCAAGGATCCCCGATTCAGGAATGATGAACAAAAGGATGCCTGTAATCAATAAAAATACCCCAATGGTCAGGTAGCCCAACAAGCCACTGAAAAACTGGCGCAATTCTTTTTGGATGATGGTGAACATATTCAACTGCAAGATTACAAGAAGCCGTGAAAATAACAGAAAAATCATGGTGTAAAAACCTTTTTAAGCAAAAGCTCTGTTAATACCTTGCTGTCCAATCAATGTGAAAGGGTATGAAAAGAGGAGAATGGATCATGATGGCAATATGTATGCTGGCGTTTTCAGCATCAGCAGTTGGACAGAAAAAATGGGATGGGGAGGGCCTTGACAGCCTTTGGAGCAATGCGCGCAATTGGTTTCCGGATGGAATCCCCTTGCCCACTGATGAGGTTATCCTCGACAATGAGCGGGTTTCCGGGATGTACAAAATCATGTTGCCCTCAGGCCTGACTGCGGTAACCGTCCACTCCCTTTCCATCCTACCAGGACCTGGCCATACCATCATTATTGAACTGCCCAGTACCAATATTGCTTCACCTGCACTGACCATTACCTCAACTGGAACTGCACTCAGGATTGCAAAGGCTGGCGTCTTTATCAACAACTCCGGCGCCAGTTCCGGCAACCCCATCCTGTTGAACGGCAGTTTTTCTATAGAAAATGGAGGCCGGTATGTGCACAGAACCCAAAGGGGCAATGCCACCATCGTTTCAAAACTGCTGCTTGAACCATCCACCTACCAGGGTATTTTTGAGTTTGATGTTCCGGGCAATGCTGGCTATACCCTCTCCATTTCTGGCAAGCAATTCGGGACGCTCTTGCTATCATCCGCATCTGCAGGAAAAAAATCCTATACCGGCAGCGGTATAAGTGTGCTCCGCATTTACGGAGACCTCGAGATCGGAGACAGCAGCAGTTTCACATCATCACTCAACAACAAAATAAGCATCATGAACAACCTTCTTGTAAAAGGAAGGCTGGCCATCAATCCTTCCCTGGCAGATACCATCAACAGGGTACTGGAATTCAATGGAGACAGCAGCAGCATTGCAATTACAGGAAACTGGAGCTTGGGCAACAATTTCAATGAGGTGCTGGTATCGAGGGGATGCTTTCAACTCAAATCAAATGCAAGAATGGACAACGCCAATGCTTCCTTGAAAATAGCCCCTTCAGCGTCCATGATGATGGGCACCTACTCCCTTGCTGGATCAGCAACCATGGTGGCTGACAGTGCTGCTACACTGGGTTTTGGTGCGGCAGAAGGGATTTCTACAGACAGCACCACTGGAAATATCCGCTTGGGAAACCTATCGCTTCATCACAAGACCAACCATGTTTTCTATGGAGAGGGAACCCAACAAACGGGTGGTCGCTTCCCCAACATTGCAGCATCGCTTTCAGTGAACAAACCCAGCGGACAATTGACCCTCAGTTCTCCCCTGCAGGTTACTGATAGCCTAGAATTGGAGAGGGGGAACCTCATCACCGATAGCAACCATATCCTTAGCTTTTCAGGCAGTAAACTACAGGCTGGTATCAATGGTTTTGTAACCGGCCCTTTCAGGTATTGGGCCAACAGCGCCAAAGACCTAGCATTTCCTGTGGGCAAAGCCAATTATTATGCTCCAGTAATCCTTACCAAAAAAAATACCGAGCCCACATTGTTTCAGGTAGAATACCAGGCCATGGGCCATCCCTTTGCAGACAGCGCAATGGCATTCCCTGTAAAGTCTGTGAGCAACAGTGAATACTGGACCATCCAAAAGATTTTTCCTTCAGACAGCCTACCAAGCCCAGATATCCTAAGGCTCAAGCTGGGGATGAACAGCGCCAACAACATCATAGGCCAAGCCTTGCTGGTAAGAATGGCATCTGCTGCTGTCAGGTGGGAATTGCTTCCCCTATATGCCGACAATACCGTTCCCAATACAGTGGCCAGCGCACCCACCATCCTTAGCACGGGGATATACACGTTTGGGAGCATGTTTCCCTCGGCCTTACCCAATGAAGGCTTAGCACTTTTTCAAAAAGAAAGGAATGGCTTTACACGGTTGCGGTGGACAACTGATATCGATGAAACAGTAGCGCAATATGTGATAGAAAAAAGCGCTGAAATCGGACCTTATGTTGCCATTGATTCAATCCCCTCCAAGAATAAACTGGGAAAGGTCAGCTATTCATTTGACCTGCGGTCATCACGCATCAGCGGAAATTTCATCCGGCTAAGGTCAGTGGACAAAAAAGAAAGGGTTGTTTACTCCAATATGCTCTATATAAAACCAGCCAATGAAATGATGATGGTTTTCCCGAATCCTGCCAGCAATATGCTCAGGATAGGCCCCATCAAAGTACCACAGGCAGTGGTTCAGCTGTTAGGACCAATGGGGCAAATCATCCAAGCAACATCATGGATGAATGACAATCACCTGGAGATGGAAGTGAAGAAACTACCGACTGGGAACTATTATTTGATGCTGAACGTTGATGGAGCAAAAAGGGTATTCCCCTTCATTAAACAATGAAAAATGAACGCTGTAAGGTTCGATCAAACGGAAAAGCTTTCCCCGCAAGCACAGGTGCGGCTGGCATTCGGATTCATGAAATGAAATCCTTTGCCGTCCAATCCGTCTGAAAATTCCAGGGTGGTACTGAAAAGATACAGGATGCTTTTTCTATCAGTAACCAATTTCATGCCCTTGTCCTCAAAAACCTGATCGCCGGCCTTCATCTCATTGTCGAAGTCCATTTTGTAGGTAAGACCGGAGCATCCTCCACTCACTACACTTACCCTTACAAAAAAGTCATCCCCCTTGCCTTCTTCAGCAAGCAGGTTTTCTACGCGGGTCTTCGCTTTCTCACTGATATAGATACCAGACATCATCGCTGTTGCTTCCATAATACTTCCGTTGTTATGCAAAGTTACACTTTCCGTGGATTTCAGCAGATTTGACAAATGAATTGTACTTTTAGCCAACACCCATCCCATTCCATGAACAAAATTGAACATATCGCATTTGC
>CAILKQ010000102.1 GCA_903834825.1 uncultured bacterium
GTAATTCTTATTTCTATATAAAAAAGAACCTGGGAATTTTGGATGTGAAACCCATAGAGCACTGCCCTCTGCTTGCGTATTGTGTGTTTTGGTGTATATTTTGTTCAGGTTATATAAAACAGCACCCCTTTGCAACGATTTATCCGCAATCTCATTTGTTGTTTTCCAGGTTACAGGATTTACGACAGCAATATTTGTATCTAATCGATTCGCCCAATCATCTGAGTAATCCTGCCTAAATGTTCTCCAACTCACAAAGCACCCTGTTTTAGTGCTGTCTGCGCAAATGGGTATTTTTTCATAGCTGTCTTTTCTTACTCCCATGCCAATCAGGTATGCACAGACCAACTGATTAGACAACGCTTTGCCATCAAAAAACTCTTTTAATAACCGTATAGCATGTGTTGTACCCTGGCTGTGTGATGCAATAATGATTGGCCTACCGCCGTTTTCATTCTTCAAATAATAAACAAATGCATTTTTTACATCTTCATACGCTAGGTTGAATGCTGCATATTTTGTTGCGCTATCTTTTTCGCTGTACATCCCAATATGTGCTTGTCTGTACCTGGGGGCATAAACCCTGGCACTTTCATTGAATGCAGAAGCTTGGTAAATGATTGGTGAATAATCGGTCTTATAATTGAGGTTGGCATCATCAATTTTAGCATTGTTGTTACCCATCTCTCTTATTCCCAATAGGGTTGTGGGGTGTAAAAAAAACACATCTGCTGTCTTTTCTCTCCCGTTGCTCATCAAGGGAAGAGGAACGGTATCCGAAGGATCATTTTTTTCTGGATGCGCCGCCCAGTATTCAATTTTACCATAATCTGGGACTCCGGTTTCACTCTTGAAGGCCGCATCTCCTGTATAGGATACAATTTTTTTTGAACAGGAGGAAACAACAAAAACGATTAACAACATTCTATACAAACTATTCATCCAATTTCTATTTATATTCAAAATTATGTTTGTTATTTTTACCCAACAATCTTTTTTATCATGAACATACCAGTAATTGATCTAAATCATTTTATAAAAGGCACCACCGAAGAAAAGGTTCAATTTTCCCAAACGCTTGGTCGGGCTTTTGAAGAGGTTGGATTCGTTTCGGTTAAAAACCATGGTATTCCTGATGAATTGATCAATAGCCTCTACGCTACGGTAAAGGAGTTTTTTTCCCTCTCGGAGGCCGAAAAAAGGGCGTATGAGATACCCAGTCTTGCCGGACAGCGCGGCTATACCTCTTTTGGAAAAGAACACGCCAAAGGAAGTGAAGCCCCAGATCTTAAAGAGTTTTTTCAATACGGACAGATCATAGAAGATGGTGTTGTGTCGCCAGAAGCATACCCCGACAATGTTAAGGTTTCTTTACCCGAAGACTTCAATGCTTTATTTAACCAGTCCTATAGGGCTTTTGAGGTTTCGGGTTCCGCCCTGCTTTCGGCCATTGCTATGCACCTTCAGTTGGATGACACCTATTTTGATGAGCATATATACCTTGGAAACAGTATTCTCCGTGCCATACACTATCCGCCCATTTTGCAAGAGCCCCAATCTGCGATTCGGGCAGAACAACATGAAGACATCAACCTGATAACCCTTTTGGTGGGTGCTTCCGCAGATGGCCTTGAAATCCTTAGCAAAAATGGGGAATGGCTACCTGTTAAAGCAGGCCCGGGAGAAATTGTGGTTAATGTTGGCGACATGCTGCAGCGCCTGACCAACGACAGGTTAAAAAGTACAACACACAGGGTTGTCAATCCTCCAAGAGAAAACTGGCACAACTCCCGTTTTTCTATTCCGTTTTTTCTTCATCCGCGCAGCAACATGTCGCTTGCCTGTTTATCTTCTTGTGTATCTATCGATAACCCCAAATTATATGATGATTATACTGCAGGTTATTATCTTGATGAAAGGCTAAGAGAAATAGGATTAAAAAAATAACTTTTGCGATTTTCAAAACACCTCCCATTTTTCCGCGATGTACTGCTGTTCAGCTTATCGGCTTTTGGCGGCCCCCAGGGCCAATTGGGGATGATGATAAAATCTTTCGTTGAAAAAAAGCCCTATATTTCTCTCAAAGACCTTGTCAACATCAATGCTTTTTGTCAGTTGATGCCGGGTGCAACCATTACACAAACAGTATCTCTCGTCGGTTATCGCCAGGGAGGGGTATGGGTGGCAATAATTACTTTGTTGATCTGGACCACTCCTGCAGTTTTGTTGATGTCTGCCCTGTCTTTTGTTTTATCCAGCAACAACCTTTCAATTCTCCAACACCTTCGCTTTGTTCAGCCCATGGCGTTGGGGTTTCTTGCTTTTGCTTCCATCAAAACATATGCGATGATTGACACCAAACAAAAATGGTTCATTGTTTTTGTTTCGGCGCTTGTAACGTATGCCCTTTTCAAAACACCCTGGGTTTTCCCAATTGTTTTACTCTGTGGAGGACTCATGGGTTCTATCGGAAAGCCGGCGGCTTCTCTTCAGCGTGCTGTTACCAGCCGGTTGCGTCTTTTTCCTATCCTTCTTTTTGCCATACTTTTTCTATTGGCGGGATTTTTATCTGAAGCAGCACGAAAAGACTCCTGGAAAAACAGAACACCTTTCAACGTTTTTGAAAACATGTACCGCTTCGGTAGTATTGTTTTTGGCGGTGCAGACGTGCTCATCCCGGTTATGTACAATCAATATGTGGTTAGGCCTGAAACAGAAAGAATCAAAAGAACAAACAAAGATGTCATCAGCATTGATCGGAATGCATTTTTATCTGCTTCCGGAGTTGTTCGTGCCATACCTGGACCGGCTTTTTCAATCAGTGCCTTTATTGGCGGAATGGCAATGAGTGATAGGGGGTGGGGACATCAAATGTTGGGATGTTTTTTAGCGGCAACCGGAATTTTTCTTCCAACATTTTTGTTGGTCATTTTTTTCTATCCCTTTTGGGAAAATATCCAGCAATACGGTCGGGTTCAAAATACGATGGCTGGTGTGAACGCTGCAGTAGTAGGCATCATGACCGCAAGCATCATTTATCTTTTTAAGGATACCGTCACCTCGTTTGTCGATAAGCCAATCCTTGATACAATACTTTTTTTTGCTGTTTTTTGTTCAACCTTTTTCCTGCTATATTATACCAGGATTTCTGCCCCACTGATTGCCCTGGGTTGTTTATTGTTAGGCTTTCTATAAAGACCGCTATTTGTAATATCCGCCTTTCAGGATCTCTTCGTTCACCGCTTCGGGTACCAGATACCTGATGGATTGACCTGCTGCCACCAGTTTCCTGATGATGGTAGAGGAGATGTCCAACATGGGAGCATTGAGAATGGTTGCTTTTTGTGAAGCGTCTTCAGCAATCGAAAAGCCCGGTCTTTGGTAAACGAGGATGGGATATCTTTTTTGAAGAACATCTCCACTTTTCCATTTTCCAATATTTTGATAGCTGTCTGAGCCCATTATCACACTGAAACTGTTTTCTGGATATTTTTCTTCGAGATAGGTAAGCGTATCAATTGTATACGATGGTCTTGGAAGAGAGAACTCAATGTCTGAGGCCCTCAGTTTTGTTTCCCCTTCGATGGCTTGTTGCACCAAATGAAGACGGTGGTATTCGTTCAATAATGTTGCGTTTTGTTTGAATGGATTTTGTGGACTGACCACAAACCAGATCTGGTCCAGTGTTGTATGCTGTAAAATATGGTTTGCGATGATCAGGTGACCATTGTGGATAGGATTGAAAGACCCAAAATACAGCCCAATTATCATAAGTAGTTGAAAACTAATGTTTTATGATTGTTTTATTTCTACCATTATTGCATCTGCCTCACTGAGGCGGAGGCTTACCTGGTATCCAGCCACCATTACTGAAATGGGGTCGCCCAATGGTGCTATTTGTTCTACAGTAATTTCTTCTCCTGGAAGAAAGCCCATTTCCATCAGTTTCAATACCAGTTCCTCGTCTTCGAGAGAACAGATGATTGATTTTTGTCCGACCGCAAGTGCTGAAAGTTTTTTCTGCATGTTCAATTCTACGAGGTGCAAAGCTACTTCCCTTCGGTGGATTTCTTGTACTTTTATTCTCTTTCTATGAATGATATACATCTCTTTTGCCTGAAGCCCGTGCATGTTCTGAAACAGCGAAACCGCCTGAAATCATTTCTCGCCAGTAAGGCCGTATCCGCCAAGCGACCCCTGGGTTCTCTTAATATTATTTTCTGTAGCGATGAGCATTTGCTCGGGATTAACCGCGATTACCTCCAACACGATTATTATACAGACATCATCACTTTTGATCTTTCGCCCTCGAGCAAATCCCCTCTCGAAGCTGAACTGTACATCAGTATTGACCGGGTTAAGGAAAATGCCTCAATCCTGGGTCAGCCTTTTTACAGAGAGCTGCACCGTGTTATTTTCCACGGTTTGCTTCATCTGTTGGGTTATAAGGATAAGCTGACAAAAGACCAGACCCTGATGCGGGAAATGGAAGACCGGTTGTTGGCCGAGTATTTTCTTTAGGGTTGATGGTTTCTGGGTGCCACGCCTGGTGATGGGGCGGTGTTCCACGTGGAACATTGACATTAACCAGTCTTGTTTGAGCGTTTTCTGGCTGATGATTGTTTTATCAACCACTTTCGGGATGACATCTCAATACGTTAACACCAATAACTCCCCTCCAACCTGTGGTTGGTAAACCTGGACAGGAGGGGTGATTTATAGTCTTAGCCGAAGCCCTAAGCCAGAACAAATATCATCTTCTGTTCAAATGATCACATGTTCCACGTGGAACATCCTTGTAGGCCAATGAATCACCTGTTTTGGGTGCTATCCATAAAGGTTTCCCCAAATATTGAGCTTGGTAGAGCTTGTTAAGCGAAAAGACCTTAGTTCTTTTTTATCTTTGCCATATGTTCCAAAAGTATGATGTTATTGTGGTTGGTGCGGGCCATGCGGGCTGTGAGGCTGCTGCCGCTGCGGCCAATATGGGAAGCAAGACCCTTCTTGTTACCATGAACCTTCAGACAATTGCCCAAATGAGTTGTAATCCTGCCATGGGCGGTATTGCAAAGGGGCAGATTGTTAGGGAAGTTGATGCCCTGGGAGGATATTCTGGTATCGTTACCGACCAGACCATGATCCAATTCAGGATGTTGAACAGGTCTAAGGGCCCGGCCATGTGGAGTCCAAGGGCACAGAGCGACCGCATGCTTTTTTCCCAACGGTGGAGAGAGTTGTTGGAAAACACCCCCAACCTCGATTTTTACCAGGACATGGTCAATGGCCTGATCGTAAAAGACGGCAGGGTCAGGGGAATCGTCACCGGAATGGGCAATGAGATAGAAGCCAAGTCCGTAGTGTTGACCAATGGAACCTTTTTAAATGGGATCATCCATATTGGTGAAAAGCAGTTTGGTGGTGGAAGAATGGCAGAGCGTGCCGCTACTGGTATTACGGAACAACTGGTGGAACTTGGATTTGAAAGCGACAGGCTGAAAACTGGAACACCTCCGAGGATAGATGGGCGCAGCTTGGACTACTCCAAGATGGAGGAGCAGAAGGGAGATGATGAAATAACAGGGTTTTCTTACCTGAACATTGAAAGAATCAGGCCAGAACAACAAAGAAGTTGCTGGATTGCCTATACCAATCAAACGGTTCACGATACCCTCAAAACCGGATTTGACAGGAGCCCCATGTATGCGGGTCGTATCGAAGGAACCGGCCCAAGGTATTGCCCAAGCATAGAAGACAAGATCAATCGTTTTGCTGATCGCGACAGACACCAGCTGTTTGTTGAGCCGGAAGGGTGGAATACGGTAGAGATTTACCTGAACGGGTTTTCCACGTCTTTGCCCGAAGATGTTCAATATAAATCCCTGGTCAAAATTCCAGGCTTTGAAAATGTTAAGATGTTCAGACCGGGTTATGCCATCGAATATGATTATTTTCCACCACACCAACTACATTACTCGTTGGAAACCAAGCAGTTACGTGGTTTATTCTTTGCGGGACAGATCAACGGTACCACTGGATATGAAGAGGCTGCCTGTCAGGGATTGATGGCCGGAATGAATGCACACAACAATGCATTTGAGCGCGAGCCCCTTGTTTTGAAAAGAAGCGAAGCCTATATCGGGGTATTGATTGACGACCTGATTACCAAAGGAACCGAAGAGCCTTACAGGATGTTTACTTCCAGGGCGGAGTTCAGAACCCTCTTGAGGCAAGACAATGCCGATATTCGCCTCACCGAAATCGGTCATCAACAAGGATTGGCCAGTGAAGAAAGGTACCAGCAAGTAAAAATCAAGAAGGACAATGTAGGCCAGATCATCAAAAAGTTTAGCGAAATTTCCGTTGAGCCCGAATCCATGAATGCGTTTTTTGAGGCAGCAGGCTCCGCAGCCCTGACCCAAAAACAGAAAATATCGCAACTGGTACTGCGCCCGGGAATTGGTGCCAAAGAGATGATTGAACATTCAGAACAACTGAAAACCGAGTTTGGTCATTATGCACCGCTCGAAATTGAACAAGCGGAGATTCAGATGAAGTATGCGGTTTACCTTGAGAAGGAGAGAGAAATGGTCCAAAAAATGGCACAAATGGAAGAGCTTGAAATCCCCGAAACCTTTGACTATACAAGGGTTCAGGCCATCGGCACAGAAGCGCGTGAAAAGCTGAAAAAAATTCAACCCAAGACGCTTGGCCAGGCATCCCGTATATCAGGAATCAATCCCAGCGATGTTCAAATCCTGATGGTATACATGGGAAGATAGCCTTAACTTGAAACCACACCCAAAGATGACAACACTGAGCCCCAAAGAATTGATTGGCATATTTCCATTGTTTGATCTTCCCTTGTCAACATTTTTGCATGAGCACGGCGAAAGCAAAACATTTGAGCAGGGTTCAATTCTCATGAAACCGGGGCAATTTTTCAAATATGCCATGCTCATTGTAAGCGGAAGGGTAAAACTTTATCGCGAGGGAGAAGATGGGGAAGAGTTTTTTATGTATTTTTTAGAAAGGGGAAACGCTTGTGCGCTCAGCATGATGTGCATGGCGCGCAGCCAGACCAGCACCATCATGGCGGTTGCCGTTGAAGAAACAGAAGTCATCATGATTCCCATCCAACACATGGATACGCTCATGAAAAATTATAGTGCCTGGTATCATTTTGTGATTGAAACCTACCGAAACAGGTTTGAAGAATTGCTTACCGTTGTTGACCAGATTGCCTTCAAGAACATGGATGAGAGACTGGAGTGGTACCTGAAAAGACAGGCAAAATCTTTTGGAAACACACTTCCATTGACTCACCAGCAAATTGCCCACGACATCAACTCTTCCCGGGAAGTGGTATCCCGTTTATTGAAAAAAATGGAGAAGACCGGCCTGGTTTCCATGGAGCGCAACAGCATTGTTTGGAAGGGAGGGGCGTTTTAATAAACCCACTCTTCGTGTGATAAATATCACGTTCCGATACAATAAGTTTCGTCAATTTTGATCTATAGTCGTTTAGCGACAATTTAAAAAATACACGATGACATTTATTGAACTGATCAAACAACCTTGGCCATGGTATGTGGCCGGACCCATCATTGGATTGATGGTGCCAGCTTTGTTGATTTTTGGCAACAAAACATTTGGAATTTCATCATCGCTAAGGCATGTCTGTGCAGCGTGTTTGCCTGCCAAGATTCCATTTTTCCAATACGATTGGAAAAAAGAAATATGGAACCTTTTCTTTGTTTTCGGAATTTTTCTGGGAGGAATCATTACAGCCTTGTATTTTAAAAATGATGCAGCTGTGGTTGTTGATCCAAAACTGATGTCAGAACTCTCCGGATATGGCATTGTTGATTTCAGCGGATTGGTTCCTGCTGATATTTTCAGTTGGGCTTCTCTTGCAACACCAAGGGGTTTTATCTTGATGGTGGTTGGTGGATTTCTTGTTGGCTTTGGTACACGCTATGCGGGTGGTTGCACTTCGGGACATGCCATCATGGGTTTATCCAACCTTCAACTTCCATCATTGATTGCTACCATATCTTTTATGGCTGGTGGTTTCATCATGGCCAACCTTATCCTTCCCTTCATCCTTTCACTGTAAAACTGTACCATCATGATAATAAATAAAAAAGATACGAATACTGATTTTGAAGTGAGGTCGCTGGATGCGATTGGCAAAAATCAAGAAGCTGTAGAATTGCCCATGTGGCATAACCTCAAGTACCTTGCTTTTGGAGTAGCCTTCGGCATTGTATTGATAAAGTCTGAGGTGATCTCGTGGTTCCGCATCCAGGAAATGTTTAGGCTGCAAAGTTTTCACATGTTTGGTGTGATTGGTTCCGCAGTTGCAGTGGGGGCACTCTCTGTTTTTCTGATCAAAAAACTCAAGATCAAATCAATACATGGCGAAGAAATTATTCTTCCTGAAAAAACATTCAACAAAGGACAGATTTATGGTGGATTGCTTTTTGGTTTTGGTTGGGCTATGACGGGAGCCTGCCCTGGCCCCATGTTTGCTCAATTGGGCTATGGCGCAATAGCAACATCAGTAATCATTTTGATGGCCATTGTAGGCACCTGGGTATATGGCCTGATTAGAGAAAAACTTCCCGCATAAATCAAGAACATTTATTTTACCTGAATTCATACCCGAAGCCCATCAATTGGGTGAGCAAAGAATTGGGTGCATCGGTTGCGGTGCAACGGCCTTCGAGTTTTGGAGAGATGGGAGAGTGTAGCTTCAAATATTCTTCAATCACACTGTGCAGGGTAGCGCCCAGCCTTTTGGGATTTTTAACTCCCTCAACGCGACAAATGGTTGTATCGGGATCTCCCTCGCGTTCGCAGGCAACGAAGCTGTAGGTTTTTTGAAGATCCAGCGGCTGGTCTGCAACTTTGATCCAGTTCACCCTTTTTCCTGCATCGTTTCCAATGGTGAAGTTGACCTCCATTCCTTTGAAACGCACTACCCATCCACCAAAGCGTTTCCCGGGATCTTTGGCAAAAGCGTTTTGCAATTCTTTCTCCATCCATTCCAAGAGTTGTTTTCCGGTGATGAATCCTTTTTTTGCTTCGCTGTCAACCGGCAACATGTTCCACAAATAATCGACGGTGATGATGGCCTCTCCGGTTTTTGGATCGGGTACCAACGGAGGGCAAAAACGAAATCCATTGCTGAGTGCAATGTCTGGCTTGAACTTCCACATGATCGCATCGGTGATGAAATTGTCCATCGGTGTTTCAATAACATAGTAACGCATCAATGGTGTTGTTGATTTTCCAATGACGCGGTTCAATTCTTTTTTATAAGGAGCCCGGGCTTTTTCAACCATTCTTTTCATTTCCTCATCCTCCTTGTACAATACAGGATCAACATCCAACAGTTGATAGGTATGGTCTTTTACTATACCATTCTCAACAACAATATCAAGCTTTGCAATGAAGGATCCGAAGGCGCCAGGCTCAGTTACTTTTGTATGTAGACCTTGAATGGGTGTGCGCACGCGCTCGTGTGTATCTGCACCAAGGATATAGTCAACCCCCTTGACCTGCGGCATGTTGGAAAGACCGACCTGTTGTGCCAGCCCCATGTGCGTAAGCAGAAAAACCATATCACACAGTTCATATTCTTTTAGAATTTTTACATATTTCGCAACATTCAATTCCGGCAGGGTGAATTTGATGCCGTCGCTGTAAGCAGGAGATTGGCGCTTTGGCGTAAGGGGATCATTGTATCCAATAAAGCCAATTTTGATGCCTGCAATATGCTTTACAAAATAGGGTGGGAAAATCAGGTCGCCTTTCATTTCGTCTTTGGTATCGTGGAACATGTTGGCACATACTTTCACGCCATCATAGGCAAACATGTCTTTCATCATCATCTCTTTTCCATAGACCACCTCCCAGTTGCCTGGCAACATGATGTCGTAGCCTATATTGTTCATGAGTGGTATGATGGCCGTGCCCTTGCTCATGGCAGCAACGCCGCTTCCCTGAAAGCAATCGCCGCCATCAATCAACAACGTATTTGCCCTGTTCTGGTTGCGGATGGTATTGATCATGGATTTCATGGTTGCGAAGCCGCCCCGTTTTTTGAAAACAGGCTTTCCGTTTTCCATGAAAAACTCATCGTGGGTCGTCAATTGTGAATGGATATCTGCCGTATGCAACAGGGTCAGTTTTGTGGCCCTCCCTTCGCGAACCGCTTTGTTGTTGGCCATTGCATTTTCCTTGTAGGCGGCATTTTCGTTGTTGAGGGCTGATGCGGCAACCGGAGTGCCGATCAATCCTCCGCCAATGCCGAGACCCAGGCCCAGTCTGGTTGATTTTCTCAGAAAATCCCTTCTGCTGTTTTCGGAAAGCGCAACATGCATTTCTTTTTCTGCCTTGCTGATGGAGGCGTCGTGGCAGGAGTTGCAGGAGCAGTTGTTGGTGTGCGACATGGTTATTTTTTTCTTGATTCAATGATGGGCTTGAAGGGACCAAACTTGTGTTGCTCTTCTGTAAAGCCATCTGTATACGGGCCAAAGGGATGGTCGATCGGTTTCTTTGAAACGTTGGGCCAGTCTTTGCTCAGGTCTTTGGAGGGGCGTGGCCTGGAATTCACAAAGGCAGCCACATCCCAACTTTCTTCATCCGTCAAAGCAGGGTTCCGGTGGGTTGCCTGGTTCAAGGGCATGTTATCGCGCACGTATCCCGCGAAGCGGGAAAGGCGAAACAAGCCCGCACCATTGTTATAACTATTATCTCCCCAGAGCGGAGGATAGGTATAGGACTTTGCATCTGCAGCCATCAGCCCCTGGCCATTGGCGCCATGACAGGACTGGCATTTTGCGGTGTAAACGGCAAGGCCTTTTTCAGGATTGGCCGCACGATCGAGGTATTCGGGCGGCTTGATGCCGGCACCTTTTGGAACTGAATCTTTTTCAACGCCGTGTCCAACCCATTTGATGTAAGCAATCATGGCTTTTATTTCGCGGCTGTTGCTGTCGAGGGCTTGGCCGTTCAGGCTTCTTTCCATGCAATCGGTTACACGCTTGTAAACGGTTTCAATCGATCCGCTCCTGTCGCGAAACTTCGGATAGTTGGCGGCAACAGCGCCATAATTATTTCCCCATGTTTTTCTTCCTGCATTGAGGTGACAGTTCTGGCAATTCATGCCGTTGGTAACATGTGCCACGGAACCATTGGGCCCAAGGTATTTGGAGGTATTGGCAATGAGCTCTTCGCCGTAAATCACCAATGCTCTTTCTTCTCCCTGCACAGACCTGTCGGTGAACAAACTTGGGGCCGTCCATCCCTCACTAATGAGCGCCGGTATTTCCGTTTTGGGTTTGTTGACAAATTCAATGGTTTGAATGGAGATGGCCAGCAACAGTGCAATGGTTATTGAATAGATGATCCAGTTTTGTTTTGAATTGTTCATTGGCTGTACTTATGGAGAACTAAATATAATTCAATTCGAAAGGATGGCATGTGATTTTGGTCACAGGGCCCAGAAACGCCTTATATTTACGCACTAAACTTCTATCATGACCGAACAGCAATTTGCCAACCACGCGCGCATGCATCCGCTTTATCATTATGTAACAGCACCATTGGTATTGGTTGGTCTGATTGGAAGCATTGTCAACCTTGTCAATAGCGAGCCCAATAATTTTTACAGCGCATCGTTGATTGTGTTGGTGTTTATTATTCTCCTTTTCATCGGAGCGATGTTGAGAACATATGCCTTGAAAGCGCAGGATAGGGCGATTCGGGCTGAAGAAAGCCTTCGCTATTTTATCATTTCTGGAAAGGCGATTGACGCGCGCTTGAGGATGGGACAAATTGTTGCACTGCGCTTTGCACCAGATGCTGAATTTGTTGCCCTGGCGGAAAAGGCCGCCACGGAAGGACTTTCCGGAAAACAGATCAAGCAACAGATTCAGCAGTGGAAGGGCGACTACCGCCGGATATAAACCTTAATATGAATACCTTGATATGAAAAAGATGTTGATTACCCTTTTGGTCATTTTTATTGTTTTCGTTGCATTCCAATCCTTTATGGCAATATCCACTTCAAAAATAGAAAAACAGCCTTACCGGGTGGTGAAAAAGGAAAGCGGTTTTGAGGTGAGGTTCTATCCTCCTGCTACTTTTGCTACCATGAGGTCATCTGCAAAATCCTACAGGGAGCTTTCCAGCAGCGGCTTCAGAAAAATTGCAGGCTATATTTTTGGCAACAATGAAACCTCTGCCAAGATTGCGATGACATCACCAGTACACATGGACATCAACCAGGATGGGTCTACAATGAGCTTTGTGATGCCTTCTCAATATGACATCAAAAGCCTCCCGCGGCCCAATGATGCCAAAGTAGAGATACATGAATCTCCCAGTGAATATGCTGCCGCCATTGAGTTTGGTGGATATGCCAACGATGAAAGCATCAGCAAGTATGCAGAGGAACTTAAAAAATCACTGGAAGAAAAAGGCATAAAACCCATCGGCCATTACAGGTACCTGGGATACAATCCGCCCTACCAACTGATTGGAAGAAAAAATGAAGTCATTGTTGCTGTTGAATGGAAGGAATAAAATCAATTGAGAATATACTCAACCCGTATTGCCCAGCCCGACTTTCACCCTCTTCATCGCCTCAACTATCCTGTTGTATCGCATCAAACTTTCTTCTTCCCCAATCTCCCTGAATTGAATTTTTACTCCCGGCCTTGTTTGCGCAAGCAATGAAATATCTGCGGCACAGACTCTTGCAATGCGCGGATAGCCCCCTGTTGTTTGTGAGTCGGCCATCAGGATGATGGGATCGCCTTCATGGGTAACCTGCACAATACCCGCCGTTACTGCGGTTGAGGCCATTTCTGTTTGCTGTTCCAACGTAAATTTTTTTCCTTCCAGCCGATACCCCATCCTGTTGGAATGGGATGAAATGGTGAACTCGGATGTGAAAATATTTTTCTGTGAGGCACTGTTGAACAAATCAAACTCAGGCCCCTTGATGGCATGGACTATTGTAATTTCAGAGGCAGCTGCATTAAGGTCTGCAGTTTGCCAAGGGGAAATGCCTACGCCGTTTGGAAGCATATGTAGATTTGATGCGGCATGTAAATTCTGTTCACATTTGAAAGCCAGCATGTCTCCGGTGATCAGGTTTCTTCCATTTATTCCTCCAATCCCAGATGGTGTATAGGTGGAAGCACTGCCCAAAACTTTTTTGACATGGAATCCGCCATCCACAGAAAGATATGATCGGCACCCTTGTAAATTGGCTGTTGTTTTGATGATGCTGAATGCGGGAATCCAGAGCAATCGATTGAAGGGTAATTCTTCATCGCCAATAAATGCTTTGCAGCCTCCACCAACAATCGCACAATAAGCCGCCTCGTTGAACATGAAGGATGCTCCATGCAGGGTCATTTCAATCACCGCTTCATTCTCATCATTGCCACAAATCATGTTGGCCAATGATGCTGAAACCTTGTCCATGGCACCACCGATGGGAACCCCAAACCGCTGAAAGCCCCACCTGCCAAGGTCTTGCACACTGCTCATCATGCCGGGCTTGAGAATGGTGATGCTCATTGGTATTGATTGAATGCTTCGAGGGTGATGGGTTGGAAGGTTACCAGGTCTCCGGCATTCAAAAAGCTACAGGGTGATTGAGAGAGGTCAAACATTTTTAAGGGTGTTCTTCCAATCACTTGCCATCCTCCAGGGACCTCAGCCGGATAGATCCCTGTTTGTTTTCCTGCGATGGCAACACTTCCCATCGGGATTTTCAATGAAGGTGTTTGTTTTCTGGGTACTTCCAACTGTTCAGGCAATGTTCCCATATAAGGAAACCCTGGAATGAACCCGATCATGTATACCCGATAGGCAACGGAGGTGTGCAAGAAAATGATTTCTTCCAACGACAGGTTCAGGTGTGCGGCAACCCAATCAAGATCAGTGCCAAGCGAAGGGTCGTAACAAACGGGGATGCTGATCTGTTTCCCTTCTGTTGTCAATGAAGTGTTGATGGTATTGGAAACATGAGCACTGAGATCTGACAACCAGGAACGAATAGTTGCTGCTGAAACCTGTTCACTGAAGTATACCGTCAAACTGCTGTATGCGGGAACTGCCTCGATAAAACCCTTGATGGGGTTGGATTCAACGGCATGCTGCAATGCAATGACCTGCATGTTTGTTGCTTCATTGATTGCTGCTGCGAATTCAATGGTGATGGCCTGATCTTGTATGTTGTATATCCTCGGGATAAGCAAATTGTTTCTGCCTACAACTTACAACCATTAGACTAATAATTGATCACCTGCTCTTCAATATCGGAGGGCAACGCACGCCACTGGTACTGCTGGTTGCGGAGCTGTGGTTCAAATCCCGCTTCGCGGATGGCATCCTGCATGGACTTATACGTGAAGCGATGGGGAGCACCTGCAGCACTGACCACATTTTCTTCCAGCATGATGCTTCCAAAATCATTGGCACCGGCATGCAAACAAATTTGTGCCACTTTTTTCCCTACGGTAAGCCAGGAGGCTTGTATGTTTTTGATATTGGGCAACATGATCCGGCTGATGGCAATCATCCTGATGTATTCCTCACCAGTGGTAAGGTTTTGTACCCCACGGATCTTGGTCAGTAATGTATCAACATCCTGGAAGGTCCAGGGGATGAAGGCCAGAAATCCATTGGCGGTTTCGGGCTTCCTGGACTGAACCTCACGAATCTTGATCAGGTGATCAAAGCGTTCTTCCAGTGTTTCAACATGGCCAAACATCATGGTGGCTGATGTGGTGATGTTGAGCTGGTGTGCCTCTGCCATAACATCCAGCCATTCTTGTGCGCCACATTTTCCATTGCTGACCAGTCTCCTAACCCTGTCTACCAGGATCTCGGCTCCGGCTCCGGGCAGAGAATCCATACCGGCTGCTTTGAGGGCAGACAGCACTTCGTGGTGGGTCATTTTTTCCAGCTTGGCAATATGGGCCACTTCGGGTGGCCCGAGGGTATGCAGCTTGATTTCCGGAAACTCAGCCTTGATGGCGCTGAAGGTATCGGTATAGTATTTGAGTCCGAGGTCTGGGTGGTGGCCGCCTTGCAAGAGCAATTGATCGCCGCCCCACTTGAGGGTTTCCCGGATTTTTTCCCGGTAGGTATCCATGGTGGTGATGTAGGCTTCGGCATGTCCGGGAATCCTATAGAAATTACAGAACTTGCAGTTGGCGATGCATACATTGGTGGTGTTGACGTTGCGGTCGATCTGCCAGCTCACTTTTCCATGGGGCACCTGCTTTTTTCTGAGTTCATCTGCCACGTGCATGAGGCTGGTCAGGGGGGCTTCTTTGAACAAAAACAAACCCTCTTCAGCAGTCAGAAACTCCAGGTTCAGTGCCTTTTCGTACAATCCGTTGAGATCATTCATGTAATTCATCATCTAGGCAACAAAGTTAGGGCAACAATGGTTTAAATTGGGAGCAAATGAGGTATATCAGGTACATATATGTTTTGATGATCCTGGTTTTTCAGCCAATGGGCGGAAAAGCCCAGGAGTTGTTTGTTGAACCGCCTTCAACCTTCATCACCTCATTTTCATTCACGATGCTGAACGGAGGGGTTATTTTGGTGAGGGCTGGGGTGAATGATTATGCCGATAGCCTCAACTTCATCCTGGACACGGGCAGTGGCGGCATCTCCCTTGACTCCGCTACGGTAGTGGATTTGGACATCCCCATCACTCCTTCGGAAAAAACAATCAAGGGCATTGGTGGTATTCGCAAGGTCTCTTTTTTGAACAACGCAACGCTTCGGTTGCCGGGTTTGGCCGTCGAAAACCTCAACTTTCATGTCAACGATTATGAAATCCTGACCAGTGTGTATGGCATCAAGATAGACGGCATCATTGGATATAGTTTTTTAAGCCAGTACATTGTCAACATCAATTACGATTTCCTTCAGATCAATGTTTTTTCAAAAGGGGAGTACAAATATCCATCAGGGGGATTTATGCTCTATCCCATGTTCACGGCCCTTCCCATGCAATCGCTTCAATTCACAGATGACCGAAAATTTGTTCAGCGGTTTTACCTGGATACGGGAGCGGGATTGAATTTCCTTTTGTCAGAAAGCTATCTCAACGACAGTGCTGTCCTGAAAAAAAGGCGCAAGCCTCCGGTGGTTACCCAAGCCGAAGGTGTTGGAGGGAAGATGAGCATGCGCCTGACCACCATCAAGGAACTCAAAGTGGGTCCTTACCGCTTCAGGTGGGTGCCAACCTATTTGTTCAAGGACGAATACAATGTCACCAATTATCCCTTTGTGGGTGGATTGTTGGGCAATGATATCCTCCGCAGGTTCAATATCACCTTTAATTATGCCAAGCAGCAAGTGCATATTCTGCCCAACCTTCATTTCAAAGATGAGTTTGATTATGCCTACAGCGGGCTTTCTGTCTATTTTATTGATGAAAAAATTGTGGTAGACGATGTGGTGCCTGCCTCGCCTGCTGAAAAAGCGGGGTTTAAAAAAGAGGACATCATTGTTGCCATCAACAACAATACCAGCAACAATATCCAGGCCTATAAAACGATCATGCAGACGCTTGGTCAAAAGCTTAAATTTTTGGTGATCAGGGATGGCATGCCCATGATGCTCTCCATGAAGCCAAGAAGTATTTTATAATGTATTGATTACATTTGCTTTATGGTGAAGTTCGAAAAATTCATGCTCGACAACGGATTGAAGGTATTGGTGCACATCGACCAAAGCACGCCCATGGCCGTAGTGAACGTATTGTATGATGTAGGTGCAAGGGATGAGGATCCCCAGCAAACAGGGT
This sequence comes from uncultured bacterium, assembly GCA_903834825.1. Lineage (GTDB taxonomy): Bacteria > Bacteroidota > Bacteroidia > Chitinophagales > Chitinophagaceae > Pollutibacter. The sequence goes on from CAILKQ010000102.1 coordinate 16,856, forward strand.
TTGCGCATTTGTTTGAGCACCTGATGTTTGGTGGATCTGTGAACATTCCGGACTATGATGAGCCCCTGCAGGTTGCCGGCGGAGAGAACAATGCCTATACCACCAACGACCTTACCAATTATTATTGTCAGCTTCCTTCCGAAAACCTGGAGACGGCTTTTTGGCTGGAAAGTGATCGCATGCTGAGCTTGGCTTTCAGCAAAAAAAGCCTGGACGTGCAGCGCAAAGTGGTTTGTGAGGAATTCAAGGAGCATTATATCAACAAGCCCTATGGCGATGTTTGGCATATCATGCGCGAACTGGCTTTCAAGGAACATGCTTACCGCTGGATGACGATTGGAAAAGAATTGTCTCATGTAGAAAATGCACAACTTGAAGACGTAAAGCGGTTTTTCTTCAAACATTATACGCCTTCCAACGCCATACTGGTGGTTGCAGGCAATGTGTCGGTTGAACAGGTAAGGGAGCTGGCGGAGAAATGGTTTGGCGATATCCCTTCGGGAGAAAAATACAAAAGAAACCTTCCTGTTGAGCCGGAACAAAAAGAGGAAAGGCGGATGACGGTTCACCGCAAAGTGCCTGCTGACGCCATTTACAAGACATGGCACATGTGTAGCCGCTTGGACGATGATTACTATACTACAGATTTATTGACCGATATTTTGGGCGGTGGCGCTTCATCGAGGCTTTACCAGGCGCTGGTGAAAGAGCAACAACTTTTCACGGGCATCAATTGCTATCATTTTGGTAGCCTGGATGCAGGATTGTTGGCCATTGACGGACAGTTGGTCAAGGGTGTTGACATCAAAAAAGCCGAAGACGCAATTGAAGCCGAACTGGATAAAATCAGGCATGGCCTTGTGGATGAGCGGGAGTTGCAGAAGGTCCAAAACAAAACAGAAAGTGTGATGGCCTTTGAAGACATGAGTGTGATGAACAGGGCCGGGAGCCTTGCCTTCTATGAATTGCTGGGAGATGGAGAAATCATGAACACCGAGTTCAAGAAATACCAGGACGTAACGGTGCATGACCTCAAACGCATCGCCAATGCGGTTTTGCAGCCTTCCAACAGCAATACGCTTTGGTACCTTGCTGAAAATTAGAAAATTAACCATTCAAAACATTCCATGCCAGACAGAAGCCAAGCGCCACAGATAAAGGATGCCATCGAGTATGCCATCACACTAAAAAAACCTGAGATCTTCACCCTTGACAATGGTGTCAAGGTGTACAATGTGAATGCAGGAACAGAAGATGTTGTACAGATTGAGTGGATTTTCAAGGCAGGAAACTGGTTTGAAGAAAGCAACAACCTTGCGTCGGCGACCAATTTTCTGATCAAGAACGGCACCTTAAAAAAATCTGCCTACGAAATCAATGAGTATGTTGATTTTTATGGTGCTTACCTTAACCGCAGTTGTTACAATGAAACAGCGGTGGTTACCTTGCACTGTTTGTCAAGGCAACTGGAAAGCCTGCTGCCCATGGTGCAGGAGCTTTTTTTGGATGCCGTTTTTCCTGAGGAGGAACTGCATATTTTCAGGCAGAACATGAAGCAGAAGCTGGAAGTCAACCTGAAGAAATGTGATTTTGTAGCGGGAAGAAAAATTGATGAATTTTTGTTTGGCGCAAAGCATCCTTATGGTGTGTATAGTGAAATGTCTGATTATGATGCGCTGGATGTTGCATCCCTCCGCCAATACTATGCCACCTATTATCAGCAAGGGCATTGCAGTATTTTTTCTGCAGGTATTCTTCCTGCTAATTATGCCCAATTGATGAACGGATTTTTTGGCAGCCTTCCCTTCAACCAATTGCCCATCGAATCACCGGAGTACCTTGTTGATCCTGCCGAACAAAAAAAATGGAACATCATCAATGATCCCGAAGGCGTGCAAGGAGCCATCCGTATCGCAAGACCTTTCCCAACAAGGCATCACCCTGATTTCCCCAAAGTACAGGTATTGAATACCCTGTTCGGTGGATTTTTTGGATCAAGGTTGATGAATAATATCCGCGAAGACAAAGGATATACCTACGGCATCTACAGTTTTCTTGTGAACCATATCCATGGCGGTGCTTGGATGATTAGTACTGAAGCGGGTCGGGATGTTTGTGAAGCCACGGTCAATGAAGTATACAATGAAATGCAGGCACTCCGCGAAGGCGATATTGATCCTGAAGAACTCTTGCTGGTCAAGAATTATTTGATTGGCACCTTGCTCGGAGACCTTGACGGCCCTTTCAACATCATTGCCCGTTGGAAGAACCTGGTCCTGAACGGATTGGACGATAGCTTCTTTTACCACTCCGTAGATACCATCAAAAACATCAGCGCTGACGAATTGAAAGCCATGGCCAACAAGTACCTGAAGCCCGAAGATTTTTATGAGTTGGTGGTGGTTTAGTTGTTGAGTTTTCAACAACAAATATTCAACAATCCACAAGCCTGTACACAAGTTTTTAACAATTGTATAGTGTAGACATTCAGTTAACTTTCCATTCATGGAACCGTAACATTTGATGTGCATCTTGTGCAAAATCAACAATCATGAATGTTTCATTACAACTGCTCTCGCATACAAGACATTTGTTGCAGAATGGCATCTTCAATCATCTGCCTGATCAAAAAATATCCACGCTTCATTACATGATCCTTTCAGCAAACAAAAGGCTTCAGGACCAGCAGTTGATATTTAGTTTGTGGAGAGAAGGAGACTATACATCTAATTTTGTCAACATGCAGTTCTTGCAACAAACAAATTATTTGCTTCAAATGCATGGCCAAAAAATGATAGAAGAAGATTTTCTGGAATTGATTTTGGATTAAATAGGCAGGGTAATTTTTTTTAGCAATTCCAGACATTAATTGTACCTTCTATTTTTAATAATAGAGGTATGCAACGCCGAAATTTCTTGCGCTCTTCTGGTATTTTTGCTGCGGGCATCTATGCAGGCAATGCCAAAGCCATTGCTGGTCCTTTTCAGCCAGGAGAGCTCTTGCATAATATCCCAACGGATAAAAAACCTAACCCCAGCTGGGCAAGGTCTTTGTCAAAAAGGGGATATGTTACCAAGTACTGGTTTCAACAGATCAATCACTCCATATTTCCATTTAAACATGATCATTACAAACAACAAGGTGGTATCCATCAACTATGTATTGAAAGATGAATTGGGCAATCTATTGCAAGGCAATGATGGCTTTACGCCGGAAGAATATTTGCATGGGGCAGACAATATTCTTCCTGGGTTGGAGCGGGCACTGGAGGGCTTGAAACAAGACCAGGTCATCGATGTGGTGATTTATCCGGAAGAGGCATATGGTCCCAAGGAAGTCAGTCTCATCATCGAAGTAGCCAATGAAGATCTTGAAGATCCTGCTGCAATCAATGAAGGGGAGTACATTGAATTGTTTGATGGAACGGAAGCAATTGTTGTGGAGAAAAATGATGACCATATCATTGTTGATGCCAACCATCCATTGGCAGGACAAACACTGTATTATACCGTTAAGGTTTCTGGCATAAGGGATGCAACGGAAGAGGAAATCATCAATGGAGAACCTTCAACAAAAATGCAAGAATCCTGTGGACCTGAAGGCTGTTGTTAATCAAAAAATTGCGATGAAATCAACAATGGATTAAACCTTGAAAAAGATTATCGGTCTTATAGATTGTACATTAAAGAAGAACAATGAAAACGGTTTTTACATTTTTACTTGCCAGCATTGTTTCAATCACCCTGATGGCGCATCCCGGAGGGCATTTTGAACAAGATGGAAAGTTGATATTGAATACATGGACATTAAAATCTGGTGAGGAAATCAAAGGGAATTTCAGCCATGTTAAAGGCGATCGATTGTTCCTTGAAGGAATGGATGGTCATTTGGTATCACGCTCATTTGATGAACTTTCAGCACAGGACCTCAAGCTTGCACAATTCAAGCAAGCCAGAATGGCAGCACTGAATGGGGGGAATGAAGTTTCCGTCAAAAGGGCCTATAGCCCCGCAAATCTTTCATTTTATGTGATGGCTTTCCTTCTCCTTGTATTGTTGTTCATCAAGTCAAGAAGAAAAGATCGCCAGTTTGTTCCCAAGGCCATTAACCTCAATCAGTCAACACAGGCAGCAGTTGGAATCATGTTCGCCATTGCTTCTTTCTATGCCTGTAAAAAGGCTATCGTTACATCTGCCGGCACTACGCCAACGAATATTATCCCCAAGACGAGAACAACTTTTTTAGATTCATCGTTTGCCGATTATAAACCAGGGTTGGAAACAAGATCAGACGCTTCCTATTATTATGTGGCAACATCAGGCATTCCTGCGCACAACATGATGGTCGGCATTACCAGCTGGCAGCAACAGGTGCCCATCCCACAATCTTATACCGGAAGCAACAGTTGGTCCATCCCCCTTCAACCTTCCTATGCGGTAAGTCCGTTGAGTACCAAAACAAATTTCATGAAAGGAGCTGTTGCGGTTGCGGTGAATGGAGTTCCTATTTTCAATGCACTCAACAACAGGGGGGAAGATGCCTACCTGATTGGTGAGCTCGACAATTGGGGAGGCCACTGTGGACGCGCAGATGATTATCATTATCATGCAGCACCCATGCACCTTTCAGGGAAGGCTGGGCTAAAACCAATTGCCTTTGCCCTCGATGGTTTTGCTGTATATGGTTCAAAAGAACCAGAAGGAACAACCATGGAGCCGCTTGATATTTGTCATGGCCATACTGGGAAAAACGGGGTCTACCATTACCATGGAACCTCAGATTATCCCTATGTCATTGGCGCAATGAAAGGAACCGTCAGTACCGATCCCTTGACCCCTGCTCCAGAAAATCAAATCCTTCCACAGGCGTTTGCAAAAGCCGCAAGGCCAGCCTTGACACCACTCAGGGATGCCACTATCACTGATTTCAAATCGACAGCATCCAATGCCTATTCTTTGACATACAGGATAGGCTCAAAATACGGCTATGTGAATTACAGTTGGGATGCTTTGAATAAATTCAGCTTTACCCTGATTGATACCGCGGGAAAATCAGTTACAACTGTATACCAACGGTAATCCGGCATCAATGGTTTCCGTGGTATAAGTACAGCGCACCATAGGTCCAATTGGGCGACTGTAACCCTGGGTAATTAAACCTGTCCATCATCAAGGCAACATAGCGAAAAGGATATCCTTCTGGCAGTTGAACAACATTGGGCCAAACCCTTGAGCCAGATGTTTCATCCCATGGCGGAAGGTCCATTTTGAGTATGCCGGCTTCCTTGAGATCAGGATAAGTGTAGATATAAATCTTACGGTCTTTGCTGCCGGAAAAACAATAGAACTGGTTTCCGATTTTTTGGATGGATGTTCCTGTGGAATTGTTGGCAACGGGGCCTGCAATCTTTGTATAGCCTTTGTTCCAGGCATCAGACTCCAGCATGATGGCCTTGTATCCTTTTTCATTTGTGCAGGTTAGCATTCGCCATTTCTTTGCTTTTGCATCAAACAAAATATGCGGATCCTCATAATCACCCACCATACCAAAGGGCGTGGCCCGCATGATGGAAAAACCAAAACGCGGATCTTGTTTGCTTTCAATGGTGAGCAATTGTTTTTTCTCTTGCTTGTTGGCAAAAGCGCTGAAACCCGTTGTAAGCCCACGCCATACGCTTTCTTTCCGGTCGTAAAAAACATGTGATGCCACTTCATTCCTGAGCAATCCATCTTGTCTGTCAAACACAATGACCCCCTCCATCTTGATGTCAAATACGGAAGGGCTCATGCTAAAAACACCTTGCATGGGATGGGGCAAACCGCGGCCCCTGACGGTCATGGTATACCACAGCCTTCCTTTGTCTAGCAGCGGATCACCATTTTCATAGGTGATGGCCCTGATGTCTGCCAGCCCTGTTCCACTGCTGAGCGAGGCATCAACTTTTCCGATATCAACCCTTCCTTTTTCAAGGGTTAAAAAAAGCCTGGACTGGAATGAATGGATGAAGTCCATTTTTCTAAGGTCAAGGTACTCGCTGGTTTCACATTGTGCAACTGGTTTTGGCAGGTCGTTGTGCTGCAAATACAGCACCATACCACTTCCCAGCATTTGCAGGATGATTTTTCCCTGTAGGCTGTTTTTTTCACCAGGGTTGAAGGCGATGGATTTTTCGACAAGGGTGATGGAATCTTTGACAATCTTTATTCTCGCATCCACCATGATATGATCGTCAAAAACGGCGGTGATGGTGCATTGGTTTTTCAACTGCTCATCGGAGAACTCAAATCCGATTTCCCCCTCTCCTTTGCAGCTGTCCAGGTCAATTGTATAGGTGGCAAAGGGGTTGAAGCCACCAAACCAGATGGCCGTGGTGGATATTTTTTCTGATTGCAAAGACAGTCGGTTGCCCGTTGTTTGTATGCTGGCATGTGTTGTACGGCGATGTGCCGTCGGATACATGACGGGCATCCCGATGATTTCGCTGGGATGCAATGCGGACAAAGGAATAGACAAGTCCTTGTCAAACAAAAACCGTCTTACAGCTTGCCTTGTGAATTGAATCCCATCTGGTCTAACATCTTGCTGGGCCATCAATGGATTCCATGCCATCAGGGCATAGACAAACAAACAACATATTGATTTCAGCAAAAAGTCGGTTCTTCTCATGGGTGTATTTTATTGACCGGGCATGTATTGCTTTTCCATGTTCTTCAGTACATCTTCCTTGTAAAACAATACATCTTTGAATTGTCCTTTGGTATACATATCTGCCTGGTCTTTGAAATGTTTGGACCCAGGGTCTCCGCTTTCACCACCGGCCAGCAAGGATTTTGCTTTGATTTTTTTTCCAAATTCAACGGCACAAATAAAACTGTTTCCGCCATATCCATAGCGTTTTTTGCTGCCTTCGGAGGTCCGGGAATTGAAGGAAGGAAGGCTTCCCCAGGCTGAAGAGGCAAAGGGGGAAGGTATGCTGGGCTGGTTGTCGTCAAACCTTGATTTCATCGCATTGCTGATGCGTTGAAAACGGTTGACCTCGCCCCAGGCAATTTCCCAACTGCCATGATCAGCCTTCAGCTTTTTCAAGGTCTCGATCAGAAAACTGATCTTGGTGGCATCAGGCATTTCCTTCAACATGCGGGGCAATTCAAAGGGAAGATCGATGTCCCCTTTTTTTCCTCTTGTCAGATAAGGCAGAATACGCTCAGCCCAATGGATGGCAATGGTGGTGGCTACTGAGTTGGCAGATGAATTTCTGTCCCATGCATTCAGCAGTTGTATGGCCTTGTTGATGTCTGGTTTGATGTCATCCGCAATGGCGGTTCTGTTGGCGCTGATCAATGAAGGCAACAAAACATCGAAGGCCGCGAGATGGGTATCATACCCTGCAGCGATCAAGCTGTTGATGTCATATTTTTCCCGGCTTCCCAATACCCTGACCGCATTGATGCCACGGAAATTCTCCGGGTCGGGAGCCATGTAGCTGGGATATTTCTTTTTCGAAATGCTTCCATTTCCTGCAACAGTGAATGGTGTGGCATTGCAGTTCTGCAACCAGCCATTGGCCGGATTGTAGAGATGAACCGTTTCGTCAACAGTGTGCAATCCCTTCCAATCGGTTGCAGCGATTGATCCGTCCACCGGATTGTTCCAGTCCATATTGGCATCGCGCTTGGGCATGAAATTTCCATGCCAGTAGGCAATGTTTCCCTGGTCATCAGCATAGACCGTATTGTTGGAAACATTTTCCCGGAGGTCCATGATGGACTTGAATTCAGCAAAGGATTTTGCTTTGGTCCGGCTCCAGGATTGTATCAATCCCTTTAACGATCGGTTGTTGGATTGCATGCTGATCCATTTGTCTTCCTGCATCGCCATCACCGGGCCATGGTGTGTGGCATAGACTTTGAATTCTTTTTTGGCCATGCTGCCGTTGGCAGTCTTGTAGGCAATGGTTGTTGGTTGAATGCTGATGGGTCGAAGTTGTTTTTCATGTTGATAGAAAAGCCCATCCTTGTTTTTCACGATGGTTTCTTCATAGAGGTCGGCCACATCGGCCTGGCTGGAGGTATGCATCCAACCACAATGTTCATTGAATCCCTGGTATACAAAAAACTGTCCCCAGGTAACAGCGCCATAGGCATTGAGTCCTTCCTCGCTCACCATGTGCACTTCAGGTCGGAAATAAAAAGTGACATGCGGGTTGATGTAGAGCATGGCATTGCCAGAAAGGCTGCGCGATGGTGCAATGGCAAAACCGTTGGAACCGCTGAGCTGTTCGGGATCTTTCTTTTTCAACGATGCAAGATCTGACGAAAGGCCTGCGTAAAATTTCTTGATGTCGTTGGCCGTTAGATCGCTGGTCTGAATGGCTGAAATGCTTCCATCTGTATAGGTCAAAGGATACCAGGGTTTGAACTCACGCAAAAGTGCCGGTTTCACTTTTGGATTTTTATAGAGATAATAATTTACCCCATCCGCAAATGCATCGAGTAATTTTTTCATCCAATCCGGACTGTTCTCATAATCCTTGACCGATGCTGCAGAATCGATGACCATTTTCACGAGCAGGTCTTCATAGATATTTTGCTCCCCATTGATTTCACTGGTTCTACCCAACATGGTGATATAGTTCATTTCCACCCGCTGAAAATCGTCCTCACATTGCGCGTACAACAATCCGAACACACAATCTGCATCTGATTTTCCATAGATATGCGGGATGCCCCATTTGTCGCGGATGATGTTCACCCGTTTGGAAGTTTCCTGCCAGCGCAGGATGTCTGTTTTTGATTGTGCTCCAGACAAAAATGGAAGGAGCAAAAAACCGATCAATATATATTTCATAAACATTGCCCTTGCTTTAAATAATTATTGGTCTACCTGGTTGGCTTTCAATACCCGGATGAAGTTGCCGCCAAGGATCTTGGTGATGTCTTTTTTGCTGTAGCCTCTTTTCAACAATTCCTCGGTGATCAGTGGCATGTTGGTCACGTCGTTGAGTTCGCGCGGTGAAGAATTGATGCCATCAAAATCAGAACCGATGCCGATGTGGTCAACACCGATCAGGTTGGCAATATGATCGAGGTGGTCGATGAGTTGTGCAAGCGTAGGACGAACATTGTCCATCTCTTCCTTGTATTTTTCGTGGATGAAAAGATTCGCGTAAAAATCACTGGGATTGGTTTTCAGCAAAGAATCTTTTTCTTGTTGATGCTTTTTGATGAAGGTGTTGTTCTTTTCGCGGAAGCTGCTGTCAACAAATCCGGAATAAAAATTCAGGTGGATGACGCCATTGTTTTTTCCAATCATCCGGATTTGGTCGTCGGTGAGGTTCCTGGGAACAGGGCAGAGGGCATAGGTACAACTGTGTGAAGCAATGACGGGCTTTGTACTGATGCGCAGGGCATCGTAAAATGTTTTTTCGCCCACATGTGAAATATCAACAATCATCCCCAGTGCATTCATGCGTTGTACAATCGACTCACCCAATGCATTCAATCCATACGGATGCCCCAGGTCTTTTTTTGCCCTTTCATCGGCTGCAGAGCTGGCCCATGAAGTGCTGTTGTTCCAGGTCAGGGTCATGTAGCGTGCGCCACGTGCATATAATTTTTCAAGGTAGTCAATCCTGTCTTCGATCATGTGTCCGCCTTCCACACCAATCATGGATCCAAGCTTTCCGGTTTTTACTGCAGTCTTCAGGTCTGCCGTATTGCGCACCAGCATCATCTTGTCGGGGTTGCGGTTCACCGTTGCATAAAGTGTATCGATTTCGCGGTTCGCAAATGCATAGGCGGTACCCATCCCATAATTTTCATCACAGAAAATGGAGAATACCTGCACATCAATGCCACCGGTTTTCATTCGTCCAAGATCAGAATGGGTGATGCCTTTCAGGTCCTGGTCAAAGCTTTTTCCTTTCTCAAGGCCTGTGCTGATGAAATCATTGTGGGTATCAATCACAATGGCTTTCTGGTGAATTTTTTTGAACGGTTGTGAAATAGCAACCATCGGTCCGGATGCGATCAACAAAACAGCAGCAATACATAAATTTTTCATGAAATGGGAATGAAGGTTGAAGTTACTGAAAAAGAGCAGCTCAACCTCTTCAGTTGCTGTTCCTAGGCATGACGCCAGTCTTGTAATACTTAGAGGCTTCCAGGATGTATTTATGGAACTGGTATTCATCATTGAAGGCGATGAATTCATAGTTCGGGCGCCAGAGGGTCATGAAGCGTTCCAGGTCGCGGTCAGCGAGGCCCGTAATCTGGCGGACCAGTGCTTTTGTAAACCGGCTGTCAATGAATTTTTGTTGTTCTTCCAGTACCAGCCTGTTTTGGAAGCTCCGCATCACCTTGTTTCTCCTGAACTTGAAGGCGTTGATCAGGCTGTTGGGGTCCAGGTTGCCGGCTGAGGTTGTTTGCAATCCCCCTCCTTCAAATTCGAAAATCTTCTTGTACCGCTCACGGTTCTCCATTGAATCTTGGCGGTATGATTTTCCGATTACCACCACTTCCTTGAGGGTCTGGTACCGGTCTTGCACCCTCACCTGGAGGGCGATATCAAATCCAGCCAGATACCGGATGGTGCGGACTGGGAAAAGCATGGTAGATTTTCCCCGATAGGTAAAAAAGACGGAATCATCTTTGTCGACGGTGATTCCGTACCTGCCGATAGAGTCTGTAAAGGTTATTTCCCCTTTCTTGGAGCTGACCTTTACTGCTCCAACCGGAACCATCCTGGTGGAATCATAAACCCTTCCGGTCAACCAAAGCTGGGAAAAGCCGGTTGTGCCAATGAAAAGCAGCAGTACTGGCAAGATAAATTTCAATATAATGGAAGGATGTTTCAGATCTTGTAAATATAAAACCGCTGCCCTTAAGTTTGGGCAGCAATGGCCCAAAGAAATGTTAATACAGTGCAATATTGGCGGCAACTATTTGACTTTCAGCCACTCAGCAATCACTTTTGGATAATGGGCATGTTCAAGTGCAAGGATTTTTTCTGCCAGTGTATCTGGGTTGTCGGTTGAAAGCACCTCTACTGTGGCCTGAAAAAGGGTCTTGCCATGGTCATAATGCTCATCCACCAGGTGAATGGTTATGCCGCTTTTCTTCTCACCGGCGTTGATCACTGCCTGGTGCACCTTCTCCCCGTACATGCCTTTCCCACCAAAGGCGGGCAAAAGGGCGGGATGGATGTTTACAATTTTATTATGATACGCTCTCACAAGGTTTTCAGGAATCTTCCAAAGAAAACCAGCCAAAACTATATGTGTAATTCCTTCATTTTTAAGTACTTGTATATATTCATTCGAATTTTCAAACTGCGATTTGCCAATCAACAGGGTTTTGATGCCAAACCTGGCAGCTATGTCTAAAACACCGGCACCGGCTTTGTTGCAAACCACCAGAGAAACCGATACAACAGGACGATTTTCAAGGTATTGTATTATTTTTTCAGCATTGCTTCCTTTTCCTGAGGCAAAAATCGCCAGCCTGATGGGTTCTTTTGGGATGATTCCCAGCCTGCGAAGGATTTTCTTCTCATAGTTCCAGAAAAATCGGAATTGGCCGAAGAAAAAAGAAACGAAGAGGATGATGATCTGGTATCCGAAGATCAGGATAGAAAGCCTCAGGGCCAGTTTCCAGGCCCAAAAGGTGGTTTCATCAAATCCCACCCAAGAGGTGGCCACTCTTGAGATGTAAGCAGTGGTGGTTCCCGTGACGGCAAAAGTGCAAAGGATCAAAAAGAGCTGGCCCGATGAAACGTTCCACTTTTGCTGCAATTTGTTAAACATCCTGCAAAGAGAAGAAAAAAAGGGATTCGGTGCGGTTTTCGTATTCTTTAATATTTCAATGTGTCCAAAGCTTACTTTTTTGTGACAATTGGTGGGATGGCCCAAATACAACCCCTTGAAACGCAGGCCAGTACTGCATCAAAAAAAATATCTGGATGTTGATATATTGTTGAAATCCTGTGCTAAATTTGCACGCGATCATTGGAACCCGGTTCCATTTCAACCACAATTCACTGAGGGTATGAATCAGAAAAGAACAGTATTTCAAAAAATCATTTCAGTTTTCGTTTTATTGGTCTGTTTGTCCGGTACCCTGGCGCTGAATGCCCAGGACGGCAAGGCCCTGTTCAACCAAAAATGTGCTTCCTGTCATGCCATTGACAAGCAGCTCGTTGGTCCTGCACTGAAAGGTGTTGAAGACCGTTGGGATGACAAGGCCATGTTGTACGATTGGGTAAGGAACAGTGCCGCGGTCATCAAGAAGGGTTACCCCCGCGCTGTGGCCGTGTACAACGAATACAACAAGATTCAAATGTCAGCCTTCCCAGAGTTGAAGAATGCTGATATTGATGCAATCCTTGGTTATATCAATACCGGTGGTGCAAAGGCGGCCGCAGCAACTGCTGCTCCTGCTGAAGGGAATGCCGCACCAGATGCTGGTGAATCCGATTCAAACTTGTTGTATGGTATTTTGACACTTGTTCTCGCAGTCATTGCACTCATCTTGTTGCAGGTCAACAGCAACCTCCGCAAAATGTCTGATGAGACAGAAGGTGCTCAGACTGCAGAGCCCATACCCTTTTACCGCAACAAGGCCTATATCGCCATTTTCGCCATCCTGCTTTTCCTTGGCGGCGGTTACATGACTTTCCAGGGCGCACAAGGCCTGGGCAGGTCAAAAAACTACCAACCAGAACAACCTATCTTTTATTCTCATACCGTTCACGCAGGCATCAACCAGATCAACTGTCTGTATTGCCATGGTGGGGCACAGGACAGCAAACATTCAAACATCCCTTCGGTGAATGTTTGCATGAACTGTCACATGGGCATCAATGAATATGCCAAGGGCCCACAATTGTATAGGGAAGATGGAAGCAAGGTGGATGGTACCGCAGAAATCCAGAAGTTGTATCAGTTTGCAGGTTGGGATCCAAGCAAGAAAGCCTACACCGGCAAAGGGAAAGCCATCGAGTGGGTTCGCATCCACAACCTTCCTGACCATGTTTACTTCAACCACTCACAACACGTTACCGCAGGCAAGCAGAACTGCCAGACCTGTCATGGTGAAATCCAAAAAATGGATGAGGTTTACCAGTACTCAGATTTGAGCATGGGTTGGTGTATCAATTGCCACAGGGAATCAAAGGTGCAGTTTACCGAGAACAAATTTTACAGCATTTATGAGAAGTTCCACGAGGATTTGAAGAACAAGAAGATCGACAGCGTGACCGTCGAGAAGATTGGAGGAACAGAATGTCAAAAATGTCATTATTAATATCAGCAGTCAGCAACATCTCATACTAAGCACAACCTAAGAATTGTTATGAAGCAAAAAAAATACTGGCAGAGTTTCGGTGAATTGAAGAGCAGTGAAAATTTCCAAGAGAGGGTCCAGGATGAATTCACGGAAGACCTTCCTGCTGTTGAGCAGGACAATGGTCTGCTTGAGTCAAAGGCGCCGCGGAGGGATTTCTTGAAATACCTCGGATTCAGCACAGCCGCTGCAGCTGCAGCCGCCAGCTGTGAAATGCCCATCAAAAAGAGTATTCCCTACCTCAATAGGCCTGATTCCATCATTCCTGGCGTCCCCAATTTTTATGCAACAACCTATATAATGGATGGCGATGCTATTCCAGTTGTTGCCAAGGTGCTCGACGGTAGGCCCATCAAGATTGAAGGAAACGATCTTTCGACCATTACCAACGGGGGTACTTCTGCCCGTGTGCAGGCTTCAGTACTGGGCGTTTATGATACCGCACGCCTTCGTTACCCCCTCGCCAATGGCAAGGAGGTGAGCACTTTCGATGCATTCGACAAATTGGTTGCAGCTGCCATGGCAGGAACCGGTGGAAAACCAACCGTTCTCCTGACCGAAACCATCAGCGCTGTTACCACCAAAAATATCATTGCAGCATTTCTGGCCAAGCAACCCGGATCACGCCATATCCAATATGATGCCATTTCTTCCAGTGGTTTGTTGAATGCCAATGCCGCTTCTTTTGGGAAAAGGGCCACCCCTTCTTACCAATTCAACGCAGCCAAAACAATTGTCAGCCTTGGTGCTGATTTTCTCGGAACCTGGTTAAGCCCGGTTGAATATGCCCGCCAGTACGCTGCAGGCCGAAAGATCAACCAGAAGAATCCTGAGATGAGCAAGCATATTCAATTTGAAAGCATGCTTAGCCTTACTGGTGCCAATGCAGATGACCGCTATGTTCACCTTCCTTCAGAGGCGGGTGCCGTGGCTTTGAATATCTATGCAGCCCTTGGTGGTGCAGTTGCTGCTCCATCATTGTCTGACGATCGCCTCAAAAAAGGCATCCAGCAAGCTGTTGCTTCATTGAAAGCTTCTGGTGCTGCTTCGCTTGTTGTTAGCGGAAGCAATGATGCCAATGTTCAGTTGGTTGTCAATGCCATCAACCAGCTTCTTGGTGCGTATGGTACCACCATCGATTGGGGTACTACCTTGAACACCCGTCAGGGAGATGATGCTGCAATGGTCCAGCTTGTTCAGGAAATGAACGAAGGAAAGATCGGCGCCTTGTTGATCCATGGTGTGAATCCTGCCTACGATTATTTTGATGCAAAGAAATTTGAATCAGGATTGGCCAAAGTGGCCGTTTCTGTTTCTTTCAATGATAGGGAAGATGAAACAACTTCACTGTGCAAGTTTGCTATCCCAGACCATCATTTCCTTGAGAGCTGGGGTGATGCTGAAATGAAATCAGGCTACCTGAGCTTCATCCAGCCTACCATTGCTCCATTGTTCAAGACAAGGGCTTTCCAGACTTCCTTGTTGAAGTGGTCTGGAGATGCAACCGCTTACGGAGATCATTTCAAACAATATTGGCTCGGAAGATTCGGCTCACAGGCCGCTTGGGACAAAGCCTTGCAGGATGGTGTGGTTGAAACGCCCGCTGCCGCTGCTTCCGGAAGTTATAATGGTGCAGCCCTTGCTGCTGCAGCCTCCGCCCTTGCTGCTGCAAAACCTGCCGCAGGAATGGAAATCGTGGTTTATCCGAAAGTAGCCATCGGAGCAGGCAAAGAAGCCAACAACCCTTGGCTGCAAGAAATGCCCGACCCAATCACAAAGGCCACCTGGGACAACTACGCAATCATTTCTTATGCAACTGCAAAAGAACTCGGCATCCTTGTGGATGATAACTATGAGGTTGAAGTGACCAAGCCTGTCATTGCTGTAAAGGTGGGTGGAAAGGAAATGAAGCTGCCTATACTTGTCATTCCTGGCATGCACAAAAATGTAATCGCGCTTGCCCTTGGTTATGGCCGCTCTGAGAAATCAGGACGCGCGGCAGCCAACGTAGGTCAAAACGCCTTCCCGCTTGTAAGCTTCGATGGAAAATCATTCAGCTACAGCACAGCAGGTGTAAGTGTTGCAAAAACCAATGAAACCTTCAAACTTGCTTATACCCAAACGCATAACCAATACGAAGGCCGCGACGAAGTAGTACGCGAATTCTCTTTGGTGGATTTCAAAAAAAATCCAACCCTTTTGGCAGACGACAGGCACAAGCTTGTTGAGGATTATGCCAAAAATACAAACGACTACGCCTCAGAAGGAACGCTTTACCCAAGCCATCCTTATCCAGGTCCGAAGTGGGGAATGAGCATCGATCTCAACTCCTGTATCGGTTGTGGAGCATGTACGGTGGCCTGTACTTCAGAAAACAACGTTGCTGTTGTTGGTAAATCTGAAGTGATGCGCGCGCACGAAATGCACTGGCTCCGTATTGACAGGTATTTTGCCACCTACCGTGATGATTCAGGTGCCGACAACCTCGATGACCTGAACGTGGTGTTCATGCCCATGCTTTGCCAACACTGTGACAACGCTCCTTGTGAGAACGTTTGCCCGGTGAATGCCACCAACCACAGCAGCGAAGGCCTCAACCAAATGACATACAACCGTTGTATCGGTACACGTTATTGTGCCAACAACTGTCCTTATAAAGTAAGGCGTTTCAACTGGGCTGATTACATGGGAGCAGATAGCTTCGCAGACAACCAGAAGGATATATTGGATGATTCAGTGATGATGATGAACGACGACCTTACCAGGATGGTATTGAATCCGGATGTAACCGTAAGGTCTCGTGGTGTAATCGAAAAATGTTCTTTCTGTGTGCAGCGTTTGCAGGAAGGCAAGTTGAAGGCGAAGAAAGCCAACAGGCCGCTTGAAACTGGTGCTGATGGCAAGTGGGATATCAAAACCGCCTGTCAGCAAGCTTGTCCTACGAATGCGATTGTTTTCGGAAACGTAAACGACAAGAAGAGCCCGGTCAGCGTGATCCGCAACGAGGAGCAAACAAACAGGGTATTCTATACGCTGGAGCAAATCCACGTATTGCCCAATGTCAGCTACCTCGCGAAGATCAGGAACACCGACAGGCATGTTGGGGTTCCTGAAGAGGCACACCATGAGGCAGCACCTGCTGCAGCAGGTGAGCACAAGGTGGAAGGCGCGCACAAGGAAGAAAAGAAAGCTGAAGCAGCACATTAATAAAGAAAGCAGGGAAATCTCATAAATGAGCAACGCATGAGTCTTACAAAGTACGAATCACAGTTAAGGGAACCATTGGTAAATGGCAACAAGACCTATGGTCAGGTCACTCACGACATCGTGCACACGATCGAAGCCAAGCCTACCCGTTTATGGTATATTGGATTCTATGTATCAGTGGCATTGTTGATGTTTGGAGCATACTCTGTTTACCGTGAGGTGGTATACGGTATCGGACAGTGGAACGTTAACCGTACCATTGGATGGGGTTGGGATATCACCAACTTCGTTTGGTGGGTGGGTATCGGTCACGCCGGTACGCTGATTTCAGCCATCCTTCTCCTTTTCCGCCAGGGCTGGAGAACAGGTGTTAACCGTGCGGCAGAAGCCATGACGATTTTTGCAGTAATGTGTGCCGGTCAATTCCCGATCTTCCACATGGGAAGGGTTTGGATGGCATTCTTCACCCTGCCTTATCCCAATACACGTGGTCCACTTTGGCCCAACTTCAACTCACCTTTGTTGTGGGACGTGTTTGCGATCTCAACCTATTTCACTGTTTCCCTCCTGTTCTGGTATTCAGGTTTATTGCCTGATTTCGCCACCATCAGGGACCGTGCCAAAACAAAACTCCGCAAGCGCTTGTATGGCCTCGCTTCCTTCGGCTGGAGCGGGAGCACCAAGCACTGGCAGCGCCACGAGAGTCTTTCTCTTGTTCTTGCAGGTCTTTCTACACCACTTGTATTATCGGTTCACACGATCGTATCGTTTGACTTTGCCACTTCAGTAGTTCCTGGATGGCATACCACCATCTTCCCTCCTTATTTCGTTGCCGGTGCGATCTTCTCTGGTTTTGCCATGGTGCAAACCCTGATGCTGATCCTCAGGAAAGTAATGGGATTGCAGGACTATATCACCCTCGGCCATATTGAAGCGATGAACAAGGTAATTGTATTGACCGGTTCAATCGTGGGTTGTGCCTACCTCACTGAGTTGTTCATGGCCTGGTATTCTCAGGTTCCTTTTGAGCAGGACATCTTCTTCAAATACAGGATTGCCGGTCCTTACGGATGGAGCTATTGGTTGATGATGACCTGTAACGTAATCTCTCCACAGTTGTTCTGGTCGAGAAAACTCAGGAGGAATGTATTGTTCACCTTCATCATGAGCATCATTGTGAACATCGGTATGTGGTTTGAGCGTTTCGTTATCATCGTATCATCTTTGTACCGCGACTACCTTCCCTCTTCCTGGTCCATCTATTACAGACCAACCATTTGGGAGATCGGATTCTATGTTGGAACCTTTGGTCTTTTCTTCACTTGTTTCTTCCTTTTCGCCAAATATTTCCCAGTCATCGCGATCGCTGAGATCAAATATGTTCTGAAAGGCAATGGCGAAAGCTTCAAGAATGAAATGGCGGAACTGGAAAGCAAAAATGTGGATGAGTTCATTCAAGAAATGCACCAAGATCACCATGAAGAAGGAACCGTAAAAGTGGCACATCACTGATCAATTAAAAAGTAAAAAGTATAAAATGGCTTTGAAAAAATTTGTTGTAGGCTGTTTTGAGGATGAAAAAGTTCTTTTCCCCGCAGTTGAAAAAGTGAGGAAAGCAGGCTATAAATTCCATGACATTTACACTCCTTTTCCGGTTCATGGATTAGACAAGGCAATGGGGCTCAGGGATACCAGCATCCACACGGCGGGATTTCTTTTTGGCATGATTGGCACCACCACTGCGGTAACCTTCATGACCTGGGTTTTCACCAAGGACTGGCCGGTAAACATCGGGGGTAAGCCAAACTTTGCTTTGCCAGCCTGGATTCCTATCACATTCGAGATGACGGTCCTTTTTGCAGCAGTGGGCATGGTGCTTACTTTCTGTTACATCTGTCAATTGTCTCCATTCCTGAAAAGGCATCATTTCCATCCCCGTGCAACAGACGATCTTTTTGTAATGGTGATTGAGTGCAGTGAAAAGGCAAACGAAGAAGACCTGAAGTCATTCCTTGTTAGTGTTGGAGCGCAGGAAGTCAATACACAGATAGCAGAAGAAGGATGGTGGATCGGGAAGTACGATGAGGAACAAGAGCTTTACAAGGAATCGAACATTGCTTAACTAATTTAGGAGAAGGGAAAGAGGAGATCATAAAACAACAAAAGAGATGAAAAGATCAACTATTGTTTTCTGTGGACTGGCAGCATTGCTGATTGCTGCTATAGGATGCAGTGATGTAAAAAGGACCCCAGGAAAGGTGTATATGCCCGACATGGCCAACAGCCGCGCATACGAAACCTATTCAGCAAGCCCCGTTTTTGCTGACGGCCTTACCAGCCAAGGTCCTGTTGGCGGAACGGTGAAACGTGGTGAAGAATACCCGGTACACATTGAAATGGATAACATGGGTGATACTGCCAATTATTACGCCTCACGCGCACTGCCCAATCCATTTGATTCATTGGGTGCAGACAAAATGAAAGAAACCGAAAGGCTCTATTTGATCAATTGCGGTATTTGCCATGGTGCTAAACTTGATGGAAACGGTCCGTTGTGGAAAGATGGAGATGGCCCTTTCCCTGCAAAGCCAGCGGCCTTGGTGGGTGATGCAAAGTATGAATCAATGCCCGCAGGACAGATGTTTTATTCCATCACCTACGGAAAGAACCTGATGGGGGGCTATGCTTCACAGATTACAGCCAAACAACGCTGGGAGATAATCACGTATATCAAGTCAAAACAAGGAAAATAATAACCAACGCATTAAATAATCAGGGATGATCAAACAACAATTTGAGATTTCAGCAGGGTACAAGAAGTGGACGAACATTCTGCTCGGAGTGGGTGGGCTGGCACTTGTGCTGGGAATCATTTTCCTAGGAATGAGCAAGGATGAAGTGGAGCAAACCAGGTTTTGGGCATCATTGTTGCAAAACAGCGTTTTCTTTTTGCTCGTTGTAAATGCCAGCATGTTCTTTATTTGCGCAACAACGCTTGCGCATGGTGGATGGCAGATGGCCTTTCGCCGTGTTCCTGAAGCAATTTCCAGTTTGGTACCAGTATTTGGTATCCTCGCCATGCTTGTTTTTGTAGGAATTATTTTTGGCCACAGGCACGATATATACCATTGGTTAGACAAGGAGCATGTTGAGCATGATCCCATTTTGAAAGGGAAGAGTGGATTTTTGAATCCTACTTTCTTTATGGTATGGTCCATCGTTGCGATTGGCCTCTGGTCGTTTGTTGGCGCTAAAATGAGAAAGCTTTCTTCAGAAGCAGATACGCAAATGGATCTCGAGCAAGGCGCTAAATATATAGTCAAAAACACAGCATGGGGAGCTGCCTTCCTGGTAATCTTTGGTCTTACAGTAGGATCAACCATTCCCTGGTTGTGGCTGATGAGCATTGACCCTCACTGGTATTCTACCATGTACAGCTGGTATACTTTCATCAGTTCTTTTGTTGCTGGCATGTCGCTGGTGGTTTTGTTTGTGGTTTATCTTAAGAACCATGATTATCTCGAGTATGTTACTGAGGAACACCTGCATGATCTCGGAAAGTTTATGTTTGCCTTTTCGGTATTCTGGACCTATCTCTGGTATTCACAGTTCATGCTGATTTGGTATGCCAACATTCCTGAAGAAACGGTTTATTTCAAACCAAGGATGCAAGGTGTATACAGGGGTATTTTCTTCCTCAACCTGATCGTCAATTTTGCTGTTCCTTTCCTGCTGTTGATGAGAAGGGGATCCAAGCGGAACTATACAACATTGACCTTCCTAGCCATACTGATCATCCTGGGTCATTGGATTGATTTCTATCAGATGGTTATGCCAGGTACGATGAATGAACATTATAGCCTTGGATGGTTCGAATTTGGTATATTGATCCTTTACGCAGGATTGATCATGCACTTTGTTGGAAAAGGATTGTCAAAAAAACCATTGGTTGCCTTGCACCATCCTTACATCAAGGAAAGTGTAATCCATCATACATAAGGCTTTAATTGAATGATAGAAACAAATTCATTAACAAACTATAAGTAAAGATCATGTCGGGTTATTTCATATTAATCATTCTGGTACTCGCTTTCGTGCTTATTTTTCAGATCTCGAAAGCAAGTGAATATGTATCGGTGTTGAAGGGGGAAGAAAAATCTTTCAAGCAATCCAACCGAATCAATGCCTTCCTGTTCATTCTGTTCATGGTCTTGGGATTGGCTGGCGCATGGTGGTGCAATGAGCTGTTGTACGACAGAACGTTGCTGGCACAACCAGCAGCTTCTGACCATGGAGAGAAAATCGATTTCATGATGTGGTTGACCATTATTGTTACAGGAATTGTATTCTTGTTGACCCAGGTTTTATTGTTTTGGTTTGCATTCAAGTACCAGTATTCTGAAAAACGCACATCATATTTCTTTCCGCACAACAACAAGTTGGAACTGTTGTGGACAGTAGTTCCTGCTATTTTCCTGACTGTTCTGGTTGGTTTCGGATTGTTTTATTGGTTTAAAATAACTGGCGACGCACCGAAAGATTCCCAAATAGTTGAAATCACGGGTAAACAGTTCAACTGGATGATGCGTTATCCAGGCAAAGACAATGTTTTGGGCAGAAAAAACTATCGCCTTACAGATGCTTCCAGTGGAAATGCCTTAGGTGTTGATTGGGAAGATGGAGCAAGCCATGATGATATTGAGGCTTCCGAAATGCACCTTGTAGTGGGGAAGCCAGTACAACTTGTAATCAATGCACAGGATGTTATACATGACGTAGGGTTGGTACACTTCAGGCTCAAAATGGATGCAGTTCCCGGTATTCCAACGACCTTGTGGTTCACGCCAAAATACACTACCGCCCAAATGAAGGAAATCACAGGAAACAAGGACTTCGTTTATGAAATCTCTTGCGACCAGATTTGTGGCAGTGGCCACTACTCCATGCGCGGTGTTATCATTGTAGAAACACAGGATGAACATGATGCATGGATGGCTTCTAAAAAGCCACAATATGTCACCGTCAAAGAAGGTGCAGCTCCCGCAGCAGCAGCTGACAGCACATCGGCAGCAGCAGCAGCGACAATGTCAAAACCCTTGGCCCAACTGAAATAAAGTATCACAGAAAAAAAGATTTAAAATGAGTAGCGAAACAATTTCACACGGACACGCAGCGGAAGCTTCAGTACATTCGCACGATTCTCATGAGGCGCATGGCCATGATCATCATCATGAAGAGTCATTTTTGACCAAGTACGTTTTCAGTACAGACCACAAAATGATTGGAAAACAGTTCCTGATCACGGGAATCATCTGGGCCATCATCGGTGGTTTGTTTTCTGTGCTTTTCCGTCTTCAGTTGGGTTATCCTGAAACGTCTTTTCCTGTGCTAGAAGACCTATTCGGAAAATGGGCAGCTGGCGGAAGGATTTCCAATGAATTCTATTACGCTTTGGTTACCATGCATGGAACCATTCTGGTATTCTTTGTATTGACAGCTGGCCTCAGCGGTACATTTGCCAACATCCTTATCCCTCTTCAGATTGGCGCAAGGGATATGGCGTCAGGATTCTTGAACATGCTCAGCTACTGGTTCTTCTTTTTGGCCAGTGTGGTGATGTTCGCTTCTTTGTTCATTCAAACAGGCCCTGCTTCAGGTGGATGGACCGTCTATCCTCCACTCAGTGCGCTGGGTCAAGCCAGTGAAGGTTCGAAATTGGGCATGGATTTCTGGTTGATTTCAATGGCATTGTTCATTGTATCATCCCTGCTTGGTGGATTGAACTACATTTCAACCATCTTGAATCTTCGTACAAAGGGGATGAGCATGACAAGGATGCCCCTCACCATGTGGGCGATTTTCTTCACAGCAGTATTGGGTGTTCTTTCTTTTCCAGTATTGTTGTCTGGAGCTGTTTTGTTGTTGTTTGACCGCAATCTTGGTACCAGCTTTTTCCTTTCTGAAATTGTTGTCAAAGGAGAAATACTCCCCAACGAAGGGGGCTCTGCCATCTTATTCCAGCATTTGTTCTGGTTCCTTGGCCACCCCGAAGTATACATCATTTTGCTTCCGGCATTGGGCATGGTTTCAGAGATCCTTTCTGTGAATTCAAGGAAGCCCATCTTTGGCTACCTCGCGATGGTGGGTTCTTTGTTTGCGATTTGTATTCTTGCCTTCCTTGTTTGGGCACACCATATGTTTGTGACTGGATTGAATCCGTTCTTGGGTGCATTCTTCGTTTTGTTGACCCTGTTGATTGCCGTGCCTTCCGCGATCAAGGTATTCAACTGGCTGACCACACTTTGGAAAGGAAACATCAGGTTCACTCCCGGTATGCTTTTTTCTATCGGTTTTATTAGCTTGTTCATTTCAGGTGGATTGACCGGTATATTCCTTGGTAACTCAACACTTGACATCCATCTTCATGATACCTATTTTGTAGTTGCGCATTTCCATATCGTAATGGGTGTTGCATCGTTCTTTGGAATGTTTGCTGGGGTATACCATTGGTTTCCGAAGATGTATGGCCGTTTCCTGAACAATACCATGGCGTATATCCATTTCTGGGTAACCATGGTTGGCGCATATTTGATTTTCTGGCCCATGCACTATGCCGGTTTGGCTGGTATGCCCCGCCGTTACACGGATTGGAGCAACTGGCAATCCTTCAACCAGTTTCAGGACATGAACCGTTTTATCAGCACTGTTGCAATGATCGTGTTTGCTGTTCAAATCCTTTTTGTTTTCAATTTCTTCTATTCCATTTTCAAAGGAAGAAAAGTAACATCAACCAATCCATGGGGTGCCAATACCTTGGAGTGGACAACCCCCATCAATCCTGGTCATGGAAACTGGCCTGGTGATATTCCGGAAGTTCACAGGTGGCCATACGATTATGGTAAGGATGGCAGGGATTTTATTCCTCAAGTAGAACCCATCGGCGCTGACGAATCGAAGCACTAAAAAAGGCCGTCCTGAAACGGGCGACAACATATAAAATGATGCAAATGGAAGAATCGAAGGGGAAGGGGGCATCAATGGTAAGATCAAAGCTGAAAGATTATCAGCAGCTCACGAAATTCACCCTGAGTTTCACGGTTGTTTTTTCTTCGGTGGTATGTTACCTCTTGGTTCCAGGGATCGATTTTGACATCACAGAAGTTCTTTTACTTTTTGTAGGCGGTATGCTCGTAACAGGAGCTGCCAATGCCATCAACCAGATCGCAGAGAAAGATACAGACGCGATGATGAAGCGAACAGCCTCAAGGCCCCTTCCTTCCGGAAGAATGACCGTTGATGAGGCCGCAACTTTTTCAGTTGTTGCTGCTGTCTTTGGCATCTTCATCATTGGCCTCTGTTTCAACTGGACGGCTGCAGGAATTGCAGGCTTGAGTCTTTTTCTTTATGGGTTTATTTATACCCCTTTGAAAAAGGTTCATTCCATTGCCGTGCTGGTTGGTGCCATACCCGGAGCCCTTCCTTGTTTGATTGGATGGGCTGCAGGTGATGCAGACCTTGGCGTTGGTGGTTGGATCCTGTTCTCCTTGCAGTTTTTCTGGCAATTTCCCCATTTTTGGGCCATTGCCTGGGTAACGCATGAGGATTATACCAGAGCCGGATTCAGGATGTTGCCTTCCAGGGGCGGACCAACCAAGTATGCAGCAGTTCAGGCAATATTGTATTCTGTGTTGCTGCTGCCAATTGGGGTCATGCCGATGGTGTTTGGCATGTCTGGGATGGTAAGCATGGTCATCGTTACATTGGCCAACCTTGTGATGGTTTGGCAATGCATACGGTTGTTCCGTGAGATGGATGTGAAAGCTGCCCGCAGGGTAATGTTCACTTCTTACATTTATCTTCCGGTTGTGTTGTTGGCGCTGTTGGCAGACAAAAAACCCATCCAGGACCAGACCAGTGTGAGGATTGAAAAAGTGATTTTTTTGAACAATATTCATTTTACTGATCGTAAATCATAGTTATAGCATGAGCGAGGCAATAAGCGAGCAGAAAAGAAAAATTCATCCCCATAAGTTTACCTTATGGGTTGCGATAGGCAGTATTTTGATGATGTTTGCAGGGTTGACTTCTGCTTATATTGTGAAAAGAAGCCAGGCCAGTTGGTTGATGATAGAAATACCCATGATGTTTTGGTATTCAACCGCCACCATTTTGGCCAGCAGTGTTACGGTGCAACTTGCATTGAAAGCGTTGAAAAAGAGGGAAATGATCAACTACAAGCGATTGCTTGTGGTTACCGCAGTGTTGGGAGTTCTTTTTATTGTACTGCAAATAGCAGGGTTCAGGCAGTTTGCTGCACAGGATATCCGTCTCGTTGGGGCCGGCTCCAATGCATCTTATTCCTTCCTGCTGGCCATTTCCGGTTTGCATGGTATTCACGTGCTCGGCGGGGTGGTAGCATTGGCTGTGACTGTCATCAGGGCGCTGAACAGTTCCACAAAAAGTTACAGCACTGTACCGCTAGAAATCGTAGCAACATATTGGCATTTTGTAGATGCTTTATGGATCTACTTATTTATATTTTTCACCTGGATGAAATAAATCCTGGTGAGTTGAACCTTTAAACAAGCAATAGCATGGCAACAGCCCAAGCACACACGGAAACCAAATGGTGGAGTGGTGGCAAAAGCCCCTTCAACGTTGAGTATGGAAAACTGATGATGTGGTATTTCCTGATGAGTGACGCATTCACTTTCGGGGCCTTCCTCATCTCTTATGGAACAATTCGTTTCAGCCAGAATTATTGGCCGGACCCGAATGCGGTATTCAACGCTTTTCCTCTTGCAGGCCATGCCAATCTTCCGCTGGCTTTTGTGAGTTTGATGACCTTCATCCTCATCGTAAGTTCTGTTACCATGGTTCTTGCAGTGCATGCAGGGCATAACATGGATAGAAAAGGAGTCATCAAGTGGATGATCTGGACCGTACTGGGTGGTCTGGCTTTCCTTAGCTGTCAGGCCTGGGAGTGGGCACACTTGATCACCGGAGACCATGCAGTCATGATCAATGGTCAAATTGAAAATATAGGTACCACGGTAACCATGAATCCATGGGGCCCAGCCGCCAATGTTGCTGCACAAGCCGGAGAACATGTGGGTACACCCGGACCAGTTGCCTTTGGTGGTTACTTCTTCGGTATCACCGGTTTTCATGGTTTCCACGTAGCTTCTGGAGTGGGCATTAATATTGTGATGCTGATCATGGCCATCAATGGAACTTTTGAAAGAAAAGGCCATTACTGGATGATTGAAAAGGCCGGACTTTACTGGCATTTTGTAGACCTGGTATGGGTATTTGTATTCCTTTGCTTTTATCTCATCTAATCAACAGTTAAAGAAATTCATATGGAACACGCAATACAGGAAATTACATTCCACCACGAACCAGGTGGAAAAGAGGTTGTCAGCAAGATCATCAAAACAACGGTAATCTTGTCCGTTATCACCTTGATTGAACTTGGAATGGGTCTTGGGATGTATGCCATACCCATGGCGGCCGGCTTGAAATTGTTTTTGAAAGGGGTTATTGTTATCCTTTCTCTGGCGAAAGCATTTTATATTGTTGGTGTTTTCATGCACCTTGGAGAAGAAGTAAAGAACCTGATCATGACCATCGTGGTTCCTTTGATGCTTTTCGTTTGGTTCATCGCCGCATTCCTTTATGAAGGCAACTCCTGGAAGAACCTCAGGAATACCTACAGTCCTAAACAAGCAGTCACTGCTCCTGCCGCACCACACGATGCTGGCGAGCACCATTGATATTGAATAATAAAAAATCAAAAAGCATCGTTTTGGCTACAACCGAATGATGCTTTTTTGTTTCTATTTTACATAAATGAAAAAGACAACTATTTTAGCCTTTTTGATGGTAACAGTGTTGCCGATTGCCAGCTATTTGTTCGTCAGCAACCTGAGCAAGGATGCCATTAAAATGCCACGCCGTTATTTTTATGATACCGTTGTGGTTAAAATAGAAAAAGGAAAAAAAATCAATGATACCGTTTGGCACAAGGTCAGGCCTTTCAAACTCAAGAACCAGTTTGGAAAAGAAGTGGGCCTGGAAGATTGGGGTGGGAAAATCATCATTGCAGATTTCTTTTTTACATCCTGCCCTTCGATCTGCCCCAAGCTTACCCGCAACATGAAGAAGTTGCAGACGGCATTCAAGAAAACCGATTCCTTGGTAAGGTTTGTATCCTTTACCGTTGATCCAGTGCGCGATACCGTTCAGGCCCTGAAAGCCTATGGTGATAAATTTGGCATCGACCATGATACCTGGTTCATGTTGACAGGAGACAGAAACGAGCTGTACGATATTGCCCTGAATGAATTCAAGGCCTCCATCGCCTCCAATGGAAACATCGACACAGGCGTCATCCATACAGACCGGTTCTTTCTTTTGGACAAGGAAAGGGTGGTAAGGGGATGGTACAGTGGCCTTGACAGTGTCAATTTGGACAAGCTCATCAAGGATGTGGTGCTCCTGAACATGGAGCGCGACAAAAAGAAAAAAAGAAATCTATTTAGAAAATAAAGCAAAAAACAAGCACCATGTTACCTGCAAGCATTCAAAAAAACGACAAGAGAGCCAGTCTGCTCATCATTTTATTTTCAATCATCGTTTTTGTAGCGGTTGTTTTCCTCTCCAAAATCAAAGTTGAATTGGAGCTTCCTTTTAACGTTCACTTGTTTGCACAGATCAATGCCGCCATCAATACTGTCGTGTCATTTTTGTTGCTGGTAGGGCTTCTGGCTGTGAAGCGTGGACGCTATGCATTGCACAAGAAAGTGATGATGACCTCCATGGTGCTTTCGCTCTTGTTCCTCGTCTCCTATATTTGTCATCACCTCTTATCTGATTCAACCGTATTTGGTGGTGAAGGAACCATCCGGTATGTCTATTATTTTATCCTCATCACCCATATCATCCTTGCTGCAATCATTCTTCCCTTTATTCTTTTTACTTCTTACAGGGCGTTGGTGGCGGAATTTACTGCGCATAAAAAGTTGGCAAGAATCACATGGCCCATCTGGTTCTATGTGTCTGTGACTGGTGTAATTGTTTACCTGATGATCAGTCCATACTACGGGTAAGGAGATTTGCTACAATTCTTTTTCAGGATCCCAGTAACGCTGGGCAAATTCAACTACCTTATCGTTGATGACAGCTACGCCATCTTTTTCGAGGAGTTCTTGCATAAGGGTTGGTGTTTGAAAATGATGTTTCCCTGTGAGCATCCCATTGCGGTTGACCACCCGTTGCGCAGGTATGGGTGGATCTACACCATGCGAGGCATTCATTGCCCAGCCTACCATTCTTGATGAAAGGCCTGATCCAAGGTATTTGGCAATGGCGCCATAGTTGGTAACCCTTCCCCCTGGAATCTGTCGGACAACATCGAAAACGTCTTCAAAAAAATTTCTTGGAGATGGTGGGACAGCAGCTTCTTTAGTAGGCAGATTTTTTTTCATGCTCAAAACTACTTCTCAGTTCTGTTCTTTTCGGTTCAGGAACGTTGACATGGTTGTAAGGGCAGTTGAGGCAACCATTTCCACAACAGTTTCCATTGTCCAGGTGGTATTTGGCAGTGAGCACCATATACCCTTGTTCATTGTAGTAAAAATGCTCACCTTCAATCAGTTTCTTTTTCATCCTTTAATCTTTCAATTAACGCAGTTTCAATTTCTCTTACCATTGTTGAAAGACGTTCATCTTTTGTTGGGTCGAGCAAGCAAGGT
The DNA here is from genome assembly GCA_903834825.1 of uncultured bacterium. Lineage (GTDB taxonomy): Bacteria > Bacteroidota > Bacteroidia > Chitinophagales > Chitinophagaceae > Pollutibacter. The sequence continues at coordinate 45,160 of CAILKQ010000102.1, forward strand.
ATTGCAAATTTCAGGAAATGAATCCTTTTGCTGTTTGCAATATCAAGCTCTTCATAATGTGTTTTGATCAGCAGCTCCTCATTTTGTTTAGAATCCCTGCTGATATCATCAGTTTCTTCCACCAAAGTCAATCCGTAAAGTTCAATCACCAATTTTGTAAACTGAAACAATACCGGAGAGTCCGTCTTTAGGTTGATATAACCACCGGGCTTGAGGATTTGTTGATATTTTCTGAGAAATTCTGGATGGGTGAGCCGACGGTTTGATTTTGATATGCGCAATTGCGGATCCGGGAAGGGAAGCCAGATCTCGTCAACCTCTCCTGCTGAGAAATAATTGTTGACCATACCAATCTGCGAACGGATAAAAGCAACATTTTTCATTCCTGCCTGCAAAGATTTTTTGGCTCCCACCCAGATGCGGTTGCCCTTTACATCAATGCCAATCAGGTTTTTGTTTGGGTGCAATGTTGCCAGACCAATCGAGTATTCGCCTTTTCCACAGGCCAGTTCAAGGACGATGGGGTTGGCATTGTTGAACCGTTCATGCCATTTCCCCGAAGTATTTTCGGGATACTGCAACACATGGTCGAAGGCGGCGATTTCAGCAAAGCGAATCAGTTTTTTTTGTCCCATAGCAGGTTACAAAGGTAAACCAGCTTTGCATCAATAGCATCTACTTCTTTTTCAACATTGGTGAAACCACCCGTTTTTAAGGTGAATAATCTCTTTAATTCCTGTTGATTTTCTCTTTACAGGCTTTGGGAGGCATCTTAGTTTTACACCGCAACAGCAAACAACTGTTGCCTGGCGCGATACCCCGGGCTTATTTTAAAAACCAATAAAATCAATTGTATGAAAAAAGTGATTCTATCAGCAGCAATGATGTTTGCCGCATTTCTGACACAGGCAGCTGTTGGCAAACAAATGGATGAGGTAAAGCTCAAGCCAGGTGAAGAAAAGGTGAGTACTGTTTGCTGGGGCGATGAAGCATCCCCTGTAAAAGAGGCTTTGTGCACGATAACAATGAAAGGAAGAATCGATCTCGGACCCATTGAGGCAGAAGTGAGTTGTACAACTTCAGCAACCACCTGCGAAGCGGCAACCGTCAGCGCTATCAACTGCCTTTCGGCAGCGATAAAGGCCGTGCGCACGGTCATCATGTAAACCAAGCCAGGGGTATTGCGTCATTTTTCACTTAAAATAAATTACCATGAAAATTTACCTATTGATATGCAGTGTTGCGATGTTGGGATTTGTAAACGCACAAATTACAACCATGTTCGTTTACGAAGGGAAGTTCAACAGCAGTTTTGGAAGGGCAGACAATTTCAGGCAATTCAAGGGAACCTTGGTTGTATCAGGAGACAGGTCCTTGTTTACCATGAAAGAAATAGGGGTACACCTTGCGGCTGTGCAGGGAAACAATATTGACCTCAGGCCAGACAGCCTGTTTACTGTATTCAAAGATGTTGAATCCAATTCTTTGTTGTTTGAGTTTTCTGATTTGAACCAGCGAACCCATCTTTTTGCAGATACATTGTTTCCTATGGATTGGAAAACCAGTGAAGAACAAAGATCGATCGGGGGCATCCCTTGCCTGAAGGCAGTGACGCAGTTTAAGGGAAGAGGGTATACGGCTTGGTATGCCCCCACGATCACCATTCCAGATGGGCCATGGAAACTGGGAGGCTTGCCAGGATTGATTTTGGAAGCCTATGACGATGAAGACAATTGGCACATGACCTTTGTTTCCAAACAGGAAGTACAGGGCTTTGACCAGGACCATTTTTTAGCGGCCATGAAAAAAGGGACAGAGGGGTTTCCTGCATTTGCCGCGCAGGTAAAAAAAATATTCAGCAGGCTGGAAGCAGCCTTGGGTGCGCAATCCTCTGCGAACTGCGTGGATTGCCAGACCAAGTCTGTAATAAAATTCCATTCCTGGGAAAAGATCGATTGAAATGAAGATCCGGTCATTGGTGGTGATGGGATGTTTGTTGCAGGCTTGTTTTTTGTTTGCATCGGTTCACCGGTTGAGCCTGGATACCATTCCGCCAGGAAGAAATATAGGGGAGCTTCCTGGCATTGTGATCAAGCGCAACCAGCCCATGGCCAAGGCCAGTGGGGATACCTTGCTGTTTGATGCGAAAAGGTATTTGAACCCCGAAGCATTCAGGCTGGAAGACCTTGTAAAGAACATACCTGGGTTTCGTGTGGATGACAATGGCCGGATCTATTTCAATGGAAAGGAAATCAGCAGGATCATGGTTGATGGGGATGATCTTGCAGGAGAACAATATAAACTCTTGTCCAGAAACCTGAAGGCTTTGATGGTAGACAGCCTTCAGGTTATCCAAGGCCATGAAAAAAACAGGTTATTGCGAACATTCGGCAACAAAGATGCCATCGCCCTTAACCTGCTTATCAAAAAATCATTCCTTGGAAAGACCAGCGGGAACCTGATGCTTTCAAGAGGAATGTCTCAATATGGTGAGGCTGATGCAGAACTGATCAGGCTCGCAAAAAAAGCAAAACAATTGTGCTTTGTCAATACCAACAATACAGGCGCCAATGGCGTAACTGACAGGGGAAATGAAATGCAGGGAAACGATCGGGGTGTTTATCGGGTATGGCCTTTTGACCCAATTTATGCAGGCACTGGTCCCAATCTCCCCCCAGCGTATGTCAACATCAACAGTGACAAAAGCCTTGCTTTCATTTCCTCTTTGGTATTGTCTGCCCGTGCCAAACTCAGTTTAACGGCTACTGCCATGCAAAACGAAAACAGCAGGATCGGTTCCAGCAGCACTTCCTATCATATCCCGGGTGCTGAAAAGTTCAACCTGAGCACAAGCACCAATTATCTGCAACAGGCAACCAAGGGAAACCTGCGCATGAACCTGGAAATGGACAAAGGAGGCAACAGGCTTTCCTCTTTTCGTTTGTCTGTTAGCAAGGGCCAAGTACACACGGTACAACAGGCAGACCGAAGGGGGATTACAACTGCGGTTAGCAATGCCAATGATCGGCTGCACCAATTCAACCTTTTTGCTGTGCACCACGCCTCCTGGAAACTGAGCCCCAGCGCCCTGCTGCAGGTCGATACCCGGGTTGCCTTAGACCGAAACAGGGACCAGCTCCAGGCATCATTTTTATCGGATAGCCTGCTTGCATTTTTCGTTGACCAGCTTTTTATCCATCACGGGAAAATGGCGGGCACTGATCTTGTCATCATCAAGCAGAAGAGTCAGTTCAATGCCAGGGCGGGTATCAATGCTTCTGTTGAGTCAATAACTTCTGCAGTTGGAACCCAGGCCATCTCATTGCAGCTGGCAAAATATTATCCTTATCTGTCGATTGTCCGGCGGCATTCAAAAAGACTATCCACCACCTTCAATGCGGCAGCAGGAACAGCCTTGGTCAGAAGCGACGCCATCAACAGGCATACATTCATCTTTCACCTGGAGGAAAAATGGGCATGGCAGAAAAAGCCTACAACACAATACCGGCTGGGCATTGCCTTGGCCAAAAAACCTTCAACAATCCGTTCATGGCATGCTACCCCCCTTTTTGTTGAAAACACCAAGAGAAATGGCATGGCCAATCTTGCCATTCCTTTATCGGTAGGTGTGGAAATGGGCGCCACCCAAATGGATTTGTACAAGGGTTTTGTATTGTCTGTGACAGCCAATGCAAATATGTTGCGCAATGATTATGGAATGGCAACGGCTGTTGGCAATGTTGTTGATTCCCTTTCTTGGTTTGTCATCCCTTTGCAGTGCAACCTCATCCTCAATGCACAGGTTGAGCAGTTCATTCACACCCTGAAACTGAAATATATTGTGCAGGCCAATGGGATGCAGAGCCAGCGGCCGCAACAGTTGAATGGGAAGGTTTTTGCTTCCACCATGAACAGCCTTGGCTTTGAACAAAGGATGGTGAGCAACTGGAAAGGATGGTTCAATGCTGAGCTGCATTATGGGCTGCAACGAAATCGTTTTATCAGTTTGTCTAATTTGACTTCGACCACAAAGAAGATTGTCTATGGCATCTCGACAACGCTTCGGTTCAGCACCCACCTGTTTGCCCATGTTCAATACAGGGTGCAGCGATTTGAAGGGGGTCAATCTTTTGAGATGCTGGACGGCGTGATCAAAGCAGTGTTGAGCCCCCGATGGCGCTGCTCCCTTGCCCTGAACAACCTGATGAACCATCGCTATTTTGAACTGCTCAATGCTTCTCCTTATGGCCATGACCGTTTCACCCAGCAGCTCAATGGAAGACAGGTATTGCTCGGTGTCAATTGGGGATTTTGATCAGTTGACAGGAATGATTTGTTGTTCACTTTCGTTGCCAGTACGGTCTACTGCAGTAACCATGATGTTTTTCAAGCTTGACGTTTTGCCTGCAAGGTCTGCAGAGAGCAGCTGAAGGGAAGCATTCAGTTGATGTTTACCCATGATGGTATATTCCCACCTGTTGTCGTACTGTGCATAGAGGATCCAGCTGGCAGCATCCTTGTCTTTGGAAGACCATTGGACGTTGAGTTTGTCTTTGCTCTTGTTCATGGCAACCTGCGGTGAAGCAGGAGCAATGTTGTCAAGCCAAGGGCTGGCCGGAACCAGTGCAGGAATGCTATAAGGGCCAGCCTTCAATTCCTTGGTGAGGGTTGGATTTTTGGTCAAGGATGAAACGCTCCAGTGCACGGCACCCATGCTTTTGGGCAACATGCTGCGGGTGAGGTTGATCTCGTCCAGCACTTCTTTGTTGTTGGTGACCCCACTCTTGTTGGTGCCAATGCTGATGCCAGGCCAGAGGTGGCGTTGCAGCGTGTTTTCACTCTGCCACCAGCCCAGCAAGTCTGGAAATGCCTGTCCCTGCTTGTTGATGGGCCAGTAGAGCTGGGGGGTAAAATAATCAATCCAGCCTTTGTTCAGCCAAAGTTTGGCATCTGCATAGAGCTTTTCGTATTGGTCAAATCCAGTTACTGTAGATGGATAGCCAGGGCGCCAGATGCCAAAAGGGCTGAGGCCAAACTTGACATGTTTTTTTTCCTGTTTGATCTCAGCATAAAGCCTTTCAATCAGTTTGTTGACGCCATCCCTTCTCCAATCTCCCCTGGAAAGCCTGCCTCCGCTGTTGATATAGTCATTCCAGCTCTTGTCGTCCGGAAAATCCTTGTCGCCGTTGTAGGAAGGGTAGGGATAAAAATAATCGTCAAAATGAATCCCGTCTACGTCGTAGCGTTTTACAATGTCCATCACCACCCTGGAAGTATGGTCCTGTGTGGCCTTCATCGCAGGATCCATCCACCAGTATCCTTCTTTCAACAGGTAAACCCGCTCCGGATTGGTGCGAACCACTGATCTTTTGCTGATCTCTTTGCCTGTGGTATGGTGTGCGCGGTAAGGATTCAGCCAGGCATGCAGTTCCATGCCCCGTTTGTGGGACTCTTCAATCCAGAAGGTCAGGGGATCGTAAAATGGCATCGGCGCCCTGTCTTGTTGCCCAGTAAGGAAATAAGACCAGGGCTCAATATCGCTTTTGTACAGGGCATCTGCCTGCGGACGCACCTGAAAAATCACCGCATTGAACTTGTTTTCCTGAAGATAATTCAGGATGCCCAGGGCCTCTGTTTTTTGCTCTTCTGTAGATAGGCCGGGTTTGCTGGGCCAGTTGATGTTGGCCACTGTGGCAATCCATGCAGCCCTGAATTCGCGCAAAGGCGATACCACAGGTTTATAGGGTGTTTTTTGTATGGGTGGAGTTGTCTGTTTGGTGGCCGCAGTACTGTGTTTTGGCTTGGCCACTTCCTCATTGGGTGCCTTGACTGGTGCCTTTGGTTTTACTGCAGGGGCCTGGGTAATTTCCTCAACCGTGGTAGCCCTGTAGGGGAAGAGCTTGTCGTTGATTTTATTGAAAAAAGCGCAGCTGTTGAAGAGGATGGATACAAGAAGAAGGGTAAGGACGGATGAAACGTGTCGCATGGAGTTGGTTTTGTTGCAAATTACTGCAGTATTGGCAAAAAGCCCTTGTGTTGGCGATTGATTTAACAGACATGAGGCAATCCATTTTATGCGTCAACATCGATAAGGATGTATTTCTAATTTTTATTGAGATGGAATTTCTAAAGGCATGGTAAACAAATTTTCTCTTGTTTTAACCCGATTTTAACAGTTCGATGGTATTATTGATTGATTTATGTTAAATTTAGAAGGTAAAGTTTCACTCTTAAAAATACTGTATGAGAAAATCAAGAGTTCTAGTATTTAGCCTGATGGCATTGGCTGTTGTGCTATTTTCTATTTCAGTTTCAGCCCAGAAAAAAGTTTCTGGAGTGGTGTTCGATGCAACTTCAAGTACACCATTGAACGGGGCAACCATTTCTTTTAAAAATGGTAATGCAACAGCCCTTTCACGCAATGATGGCAAGTTTGACATTAGCATACCTGCTGGGAAAGCGGTGCTGATGGTTTCGTTTGTTGGTTATCAATCGCAGGATATTCCTGTTGGCGCCAATGAATCCAATATAACCATCAACCTGAGCCGAACTGGTGATATGGGTGAAGTGGTTGTAATTGGATATGGTACCAAGAAGAAAGTGAATTTGACGGGGGCTATTTCCACCGTTACTGCAAAAGATATCGAATCGCGCCCTGTAGCCAATGCACAGCAGGCTTTACAGGGCCTGGTGCCCAACCTCAACATCACGGTTTCACATGCGGGTGGAGAGCCCGGGGGCGGAATGAACATGAGCATTCGTGGTTTAAGTTCTTTCTCTGGAAGTACTGCTCCGTTTGTTCTGGTGGACAATATCCCCATGGATATCAACAGCATCAATCCGGCTGACATCGAAACCATAACGGTATTGAAGGATGCCGCATCTTCTGCTATCTATGGAGCACGTGCTGCTTACGGTGTCATTTTGATCACGACCAAGTCCGGTAAAAGTGGCAAAGAAAGGATGAACGTTTCTTTGCAGACAAATGTGGCACTTTCAAAACCGGTTCAGTATCCAAGGTTGGTTGATCCCATGACCTTTGCTTTGGTGTCGAATGACGCTGCCAAAAACATCGGGAATGCACCCTGGTATAATGCTGATGCTTTGGATCGGTTGGCGAAAAATATTGCCAAACCTGGAAGTGCCCCCGAAATGTTTGGAACTGCCGATGGACAGAATTGGAATATTGGCTCTATGGGACTGGGTGCCGCAGCTGTAACGGATTGGTATGATGTGCTTTTCAATGACTTTTCTTCACGACAGAAATACAACCTCAGTGTTTCCGGGGCAAGCGAAAAAATCGATTATTATTTATCTGGTGGGTTGTATAAGGAGAATGGGTTGCTTCGGTATGGCGACGAAAGTTTCAACCGGTATAATTTTGATGGGAAGGTCAATGCTCAAGCGACCAAATGGGCGAAGGTGGGCGTTCTTTTCAAATACAATTCAGGCCTGCAGCAATTTCCATGGCAGAAGGATCTGGGAAGGGGTAGGATTTATGACATGATGTCGAAACTCAAGCCTACCATGCCCGCAAAATATCCCGGAACAGATATCTGGACCTTAGAGAGCAGGGTTCTGGAATGGGGAGCACAGCGGGACAATACATTGAGTACGCAGATGATCCTTGCGCCAAGAATTACGCTGGAGCCAATCAAGGGCTGGGTCACCAATGTGGAATTCAACTATACCAATAGCAACAACCGCAGGGAGTTCATCTCCAAGACATTTCCTTGGATGAGGCCTAACGGAGAATTGCTTATGAGTCCACAAGTGAGCACCTTATATCGTCCGAGCTTGAGTACAGACAGTTATATGTCGCCCAACATCTATTCAACCTATGCAAAAAGCATCGGTAAGCATAACCTTTCGGTTATGGTGGGCTATCAACAGGAAAAATTCAAATATTTCTCCCTCAATGCAGATGCTTTGTATCTCTTGACTGACAATGTACCTTCTGTCACTACTGCAGTAGGTACCAAGACAGTTGATGATGGGCAAGGACATTGGGCTACCCGAAGCGGATTCGGAAGATTGTTGTATGATTTTAATGATAAGTATTTGGTGGAGGCCAATTTCAGGGCTGATGGATCGTCTAGGTTTGAGCCAGGCAGGCAATGGGGTTATTTCCCTTCTGTCTCAGCGGGCTGGGTGGCATCCAAGGAGAAATTCTATCCATTGAAAGACGTGGTCAATTACATGAAAATCAGGGGCTCATTGGGCGAATTGGGCAACCAGAGCGTATCCAATTATCTCTATATCCCCACCATGGGAATCAGCCAAACCTCCTATCTCTTTAGCGGACAACGTTTATGGTCTGTAGGTGCACCAAATATCTCGAGTGTGAACCTAAGTTGGGAAAAAGTAAGAACACTTGATTTTGGTGCAGATCTTGCTTTTTTCAACAAAAGATTATCCGTAACCTATGACTGGTACCAATCCTTCACTACGGACCTTGTAGGTCCGGGCGCTGCTGTACCTGCATTGCTGGGTACGGCTGTACCCAGAGAGAACTCCGGTGAGATCAGGACAAGGGGTTTTGATCTGGAATTCAAGTGGAAGGATCGAATTGGCGATGTCTATTTTCAGATCGGTGGTAACCTTGCCAACAACATAAGCCAGGTCATGTCCTATAATAACCCCACACAAATCCTGAGCACGTATAGAAATGGCCAGATACTGGGTGAATTATGGGGCTATAAAACCGATGGACTTTTCCAAACGGCTGAAGAGATCGCCAATTGGCCCAATCAATCATTTCTATGGTCTGGAAGATGGAATACCGGTGACCTGAAATACCTGGATCTTGATAAAAATGGAGTTGTCAATAATGGGAAAAATACAGTGGTCGATCCAGGAGATATGCGCATTGTAGGCAATGAGAGACCCCAGTATCTTTATGGGTTTAACGGTAATGTTGCATGGAAGGGACTGGAGTTGTCCTTTTTCTTCCAGGGTGTGGGTAAGCAAGATCTCTTCATTACTGAGATCATAAATGGAAACGTATTCAGGGGAGCTGCTAATGGACCATTGCACATGATGGTTTATACCCAGCATCTTGATTACTGGAGAGATGCATCAAGCCCGTTGGGTGCAAATCCTAACGCTTACTATGCGAAACCATACTCTGTGTTTGACGGCGACAACAGTAAGAATTACGGAAGACCGGTTGATCGGTATTTGCCAAGCGGAGCCTACTGCAGGCTTAAAAATCTGCAGTTGGGATATACCATTCCCCAAAAACTAATCAACAAGGTGCAGATGAAGGGCGCTAATATCTATTTTTCTGGCGAAAACCTTTTTATTATCAACAAATTCAAATTGCTTGATCCTGAACAAACAGCAGGCAGCGCAGGTGACGGAAGAATCTATCCCTTATCAAAGGCCTTCTCTCTTGGTTTGAATGTCAACTTCTAAAAAAACAGACATGAAAAAAATATACTTAATTTTATTCCTTTTCGTTGGGCTTGGAGCTGGCCTTTCTTCATGCAAGAAAGATTTTCTCAACCTGACGCCACTTGACCAAATATCAGATCCTGAATTCTGGAAAACCGATCAGGACCTCGAACTTTACATGAATGGCCTGTATAA
>CAILKQ010000103.1 GCA_903834825.1 uncultured bacterium
TGCAGAAAATATTAATTTTATAAATTACATATATTAAATTATCTTAATTTGTAAATTGTTGAAAAAAAATAGGCCAGTTGTAAACCGGCCTAGAGTATAAAAATATATACTGTCAATTTAGACGAGCAAGCTGCTGTCTTTTGATTCCAAATAGGATACTCCCATCAGGAACTCATCTACCTTTCTGGCACATTCTCGTCCTTCACTGATGGCCCAAACAACCAAAGATTGACCTCTCCTCATGTCGCCGCAGGCGAAAATCTTTCCGATATTCGTTTTGAATTCTTTCTCCGTAGCCCTTACATTACCCCTGTCATCCAGTTCAATATCCAGGGTGTCGAGTATGCCATCCTTTTCAGGTGCCACAAATCCCATTGCCAGCAATACCAGTTCACAAGGAATGATTTTTTCAGAACCAGGCCGCTCGGTAAACTTGCTGGGCTTTCCATCATCCGACTTCCATTCCAATTCAACTGTTTTCAGGGCTTTCAGGTTGCCAGTTTCATCACCAATGAACTCTTTGGTGGCTACAGCCCACTGTCTATCGCAACCTTCCTCATGTGAGGAAGTTGTTTTCATTACCATGGGGTAGGTTGGCCAGGGCATGATTGTGCTCCTGCTTTCAGGTGGCTTGGGCATCAGTTCGAACTGTGTGATGCTGGCTGCACCCTGCCTGTTGGAGGTGCCAACACAATCGCTTCCAGTATCTCCACCGCCAATCACCACCACATGTTTGTCTTTTGCAGACAGGAGATGATCCACTACATTGCTTTCAATATTTTTTTTGGCCAGTGGATCACTACCCGCGACCAGCTTATTTTGTTGTTTGAGGAAATGCATGGCATGGTGCACACCATTCAATTCCCTTCCAGGAATCGGAAGGTCTCTAGGGATGGTGGATCCTCCAGCCAATACGATGGCATTGCAGTCTCTGGTGAGATCATTGATGCTGATGTTGACGCCTACATTGGCATTGCACTTGAAGACGATACCTTCTTCTTCCAACAAGTTAATCCTCCTGTCAATGACGTTTTTTTCCAGTTTAAAATCTGGAATACCATAGCGAAGCAGTCCTCCGGGCTTCTCATCACGCTCATACACGGTTACCTGGTGGCCAGCCTGGTTCAATTGTGCTGCCGATGCAAGGCCAGCAGGGCCACTGCCAATCACCGCAATTTTTTTACCTGTGCGCAGTACCGGTACCCTGGGCTTTACATATCCTTTGTCAAAAGCTATTTCAATGATATGTTTCTCAATTTCTTCAATGCTGACTGGCGGTTGGTTGATGCCCAGTACACAAGAACTTTCACAAGGGGCCGGGCAAATCCTTCCTGTAAATTCCGGGAAATTATTGGTGGAGCTGAGTATCTCGTAGGCTTCTTGCCAGCTCTCCCGGTAAACAGCATCGTTGAACTCTGGTATGATGTTTCCCAAAGGGCAGCCGCTGTGGCAGAAGGGGACGCCGCAGTTCATGCATCGCGCCGCTTGTTTGTTGAGCTCCTTCGGTTCGAAAGGTTGTATAAACTCATTGAAATGATGCACCCTTTCTGTCGCAGCTGTTTTCGGTGGACTGACCCTGGTATATTCCAAAAATCCTGTAGGCTTTCCCATTGATAATGTTATTTGATGGTTGCAGTTTTTCCGGCTTTTTTCATTTCCATCACTTTCTTGTAGTCGCGCGGATATACTTTTATGAATTGGTTTTTTTGATTGTCAAGATCGCTCAATATGAATTTTGCGACAGTGCTTCCCGTTGTTGTCAAATGCTCGCTGAGCAATGATTTCAATGTTTCCATGTCATCATCACCCATAGGATCAAGGTCTACCATTTCCATGTTGCAGTTTTCACTGAATTGACCAAGGATGTCGTATACATAGGCGATGCCGCCACTCATGCCAGCTGCAAAATTTCTTCCAGTACTGCCGAGGACAACAACAGTGCCTCCGGTCATGTACTCACAACCATGGTCGCCAACACCTTCTACAACGGCTGTAGCGCCTGAATTCCTTACTGCAAAGCGTTCTCCTGCTTTACCACGGATAAAGGCTTTGCCTGAGGTAGCACCATAAAATGCCACATTCCCAATAACGATATTCTCTTCGGCCACAAATCCTGATTCCTTGTGTGGGTAAACAATCATCTTGGCGCCACTCAATCCCTTCCCGAAATAGTCATTGGCATCGCCTTCCAATTCCAGGGTTACGCCACAAGTATTGAAAGCACCAAAACTCTGTCCGGCAGTTCCTTTGAACTTCAGGTGAACGGTATCTTCGGGCAAACCGGCTGCACCGTATTTTTTGGTGATCTCATTGCTGAGCATGGTTCCTGTGGTTCTGTCCGTATTCTTGATCGGTGAGCTGATGAGCACCTTTTCCTGCTTTTCTAATGCAAGGGCTGCCACCTCAATCAATTTCCAGTCGAGCACCCCGGCAATGCCATGGTCTTGTTCTTCCTGCTTATACAAACCGGTAAATGCATCTGCCGGCTCCTTGAAAAGGATGGGAGATAGGTCGAGCTTGCTGTATTTCCAATGGTTGATGCCTTCCCTTACTTTCAACACATCTGATTGACCAACCATTTCCTCAATGGTGCTGTAGCCCAGTTCTGCCATGATTTCCCTCAGTTCCCTGGTGAGGAATTGAATGAAGTTGACAACATATTCCGCCGCTCCATTGAATCTTTTCCTGAGTTCAGGATCCTGTGTGGCAACGCCAACTGGGCAGGTATTGAGGTGACACTTGCGCATCATGATACAACCCTCTACTACCAACGCAGCCGTTGCCACGCCCCATTCTTCCGCACCCAAAAGTGTGGCAATGGCAATATCCCTTCCTGTTTTCATTTGTCCGTCTGCTTGTACAGTAACCCTGCTGCGCAACTTGTTTTTTACCAAGGTCTGGTGGGCCTCAGCCAATCCCATTTCCCAGGGCAATCCAGCATGCCTGATGGAGCTTACTGGCGAAGCACCGGTTCCACCATCATTGCCAGAAATCAGTACTACATCTGCCTTGGCTTTAGCAACACCTGCTGCAATGGTTCCTACCCCGGCTTTGGATACCAGCTTTACGCTGATCCTGGCCTTTCTGTTGGCATTTTTCAAATCAAAGATCAGCTGTGCCAAATCTTCAATCGAATAAATATCATGGTGTGGCGGTGGAGAAATCAATCCTACGCCAGGTGTTGAATACCTTACCCTTCCAATCCAGTCATCTACCTTATGGCCTGGCAATTGTCCGCCCTCTCCGGGCTTGGCTCCCTGTGCCATCTTGATCTGCAATTCATCCGCTTCAGTCAGGTATTGGCTTGTTACACCAAACCTGGCGGAGGCCACCTGTTTGATGGAAGAGCGCATAGAGTCTCCATTGGCCATTGGTTGGTAACGGATCTCGTCTTCGCCACCTTCTCCGGTATTGCTTTTTCCACCCAGCCTGTTCATGGCAATGGCCAGTGTGGTATGGGCTTCCCATGAGATGGATCCGAAAGACATGGCTCCTGTCGCAAATCTTTTGTAGAGGTTTTCTGCTGGCTCAACTTCATCAATAGAAATGGAGGGCCTGAGCGGATTGAACTCAAAAAGACTTCTGAGGGTACATGCTTTTTCGCTTTGGTCGTTGACGAGCTTTGAATATTTTTTGAAAACGGAGTAGTCTCCGATGCGGGTTGAATGTTGCAGCAGATGGATGGTCTGTGGGTTGAAAAGATGGAATTCCCCCTTTCTTTTCCACTGATAAATTCCTCCAACAGGAAGCCTGTCTGACGGAATGCTTTTTTTGCTGAAGGCAAGGGAATGCTTGACCAGGGCTTCCCTGGCAATCTCATCGAGACCCATCCCTTCTATGCGGGAAACTGCACCTGTGAAACATTTGTCTACCACTTCTTTGTTGAGGCCAATGATTTCAAATATCTGGGCTCCTTGATAGGATTGGAGGGTGGATATGCCCATCTTGGAGAATACCTTCAACAAGCCGTCATTCACCGCTTTGATGTAATTTTTCTTCAGCAGTTCTGGATCAAGGTCTGTATCTATCTTGCCATGCAGGCGCATGTCGCGGATGGAAGACAATGCCAGGTAGGGGTTGATGGCAGTAGCACCAAATCCGATCAGGCAGGCAAAATGATGCACTTCCCAAACATCACCCGCTTCCACAATGATGCCCACCTTGCCCCTGTATCCCTTTCTGATCAGGTGGTGATGAACGGCAGCAGTGGAGAGCAATGAGGGGATAGGAGCATGGTCTGAGTCAATGGCCCTGTCTTGCAAAACCAGTACCTCAAATCCATCCTCCACGGCATCCACCGCATAGCGGCAAATCCGGTCCAGTGCTTTTTTCAAGGTTCCTGGCGTTCCATCTGCCCTGAAATAACATTGCAAGGTCTTGGCTTGGAAGATGCCTGTATCAATGCTTCGGATTTTTTCCAGGTCCTTGTTGGTTAGCACCGGGTGCTTGAGGGCAACGGTATGGCAGCTCAAGGGATCCTCGATCAGCATGTTTCCATTGTTTCCCACAAATGAAGCCAATGACATGACCAATCTTTCCCTGATCGGATCAATGGGAGGATTGGTCACCTGTGCAAACAGTTGTTTGAAATAGCTGCTCAGGTGTTGGGGTTGATCACTCAGGATGGCAAGTGGAACATCCGTACCCATTGAGCCAATTGGTTCCTTACCATCCAGGGCCATGGGGGCAATGATGTTGTCCAGTTCTTCTGAGCTGTAACCAAAGGCCTTTTGGTATTTGAATACCTGCTCGTGTTCCAGGTGGGTGAACATGACCCTTGGCTCAGGCAGTTCATTGAGCCTGATCTTGTATTTGTTGAGCCAGTCGCCATAGGGCTTTTGGCTGCAGATGCTTTTTTTGACTTCATCATCGCTGATGATCCGTCCTTCCTCAATGTCAACAATGAACATTTTTCCAGGCTGTAGCCTTCCATTTTCAATGATCAAAGCAGGATCTACAGGAAGGGCGCCTGTTTCAGAGGCCATGATAACCCTATCGTCTGAAGTGACACAATACCTGGAGGGCCTCAGTCCATTTCTGTCCAGGGTGGCACCAATCATCCTGCCATCTGTAAAGGAGATGGACGCAGGTCCGTCCCAGGGTTCCATTATAGAAGCATGAAATTCATAGAAGGCTTTCTTTGCAGGATCCATGCTCTCGTTGCCATCCCAGGCTTCAGGGATCATCATCATCATGACTTGGGGCAACGACCGGCCGGTCATGGTGAGCAGTTCCATCATGTTGTCCAGGCTTGCTGAGTCGCTCTGGCTGCCTGATATCAACGGCAGCAACATGTCCATTTCCTCTTTGGAGAAATAGGGTGATGTATACCCTTTTTCATTTGTTTTGATCCAGTTCAGGTTTCCTTGGAGGGTATTGATCTCTCCATTGTGGGCGATGAAGCGAAAAGGCTGGGCTAATTTCCAGGAAGGAAAGGTATTGGTGGCGAACCTGGAATGCACCAGACCGAGCGCACTGACAACCTTTTTGTTGTTGAGGTCTGGATAATAGGTTCTTACTTGCTTGCTTGTGAGCTGTCCTTTGTATACAATCACCTTGTAGGAGAGGGATGCAATATAAAACCCAATGGGATCCTTCTTGACGCTGTTGTTGATCAGGTGGCTTGAATAATTTCTCAAGACAAAAAGCTTTCTTTCGAAGGCCATCGGATCGGTGATATGGTCAGGGCAGGCAACGAAAACCTGTTCTATTTCAGGCTCAACGGAACGGGCGGTAAAGCCAATATCTTCCGGATTGACAGGAACTTTTCTCCATGCAAGCACCTCAAGACCAAGCTCTTCTGCAGTTCTGCTAAAAATGTCCCTGCATTCTTCCCTGAGCCTGATTTCCCTGGGAAAGAAAACGGATCCAACCCCATAACGGCCAAAGGCAGGAAGATGAACCCCCATTTTGAGGCATTCATCAAAAAAGAAGGCATGGGGTGTTTGTATCAAGATACCGGCACCGTCTCCGGTATTGCTTTCGCATCCACAAGCACCCCTGTGTTCCATGTTTTCAAGAATGGTAAGGGCATCAGAAATGACTTGGTGATTTTTGTTCCCTTTGATGTTGGCTACAAAGCCAATGCCACATGAATCTCTTTCAAATTCAGGACGGTATAATCCCCGATTTCTTGCCATAAGAAAGCAGTTTTTTGATAAAATCTATTTAATAGATCTTTTGGTTAAATAAAATCTAAGGTTGGGGGAAGCAGTCGTTTAAATTTACGACAAGTCACCCATTTTCTGAATAAAATGAAGAAAAAATCTAAAAAAAATCAGCACCTCAGCTATTCGGCATAGCTGCTAACAGGCTCACAGGTACAGACAAGGTTCCTGTCTCCATAAGTATTGTTTACCCTTGCAATGCTGGGCCAGAACTTGTTGGTTCTGATCCTGTCTTCGGGGAAGGCTGCTTTTTCCCTTGAATAGGGTCTGTTCCATTCATTTCCACAGATGTTGGCCATGGTATGGGGCGCTCTTTTCAAGACATTGTCTTTTTTGTCGGCCAGACCCTCTTCAATTTCTCGGATCTCGTTCCTGATGCCAATCATGGCATCACAGAACCTGTCCAGCTCGGCCTTGTCTTCGCTTTCTGTTGGCTCTATCATGATGGTGCCGGGTACAGGGAAGCTTAGGGTTGGAGCATGAAATCCATAATCTATCAATCTCTTGGCAAGATCTTCTGCTTCAATGTCAGCAGATTTCTTGAAAGGCCTGAGGTCTACAATGAATTCATGTGCGCAGGTGCCGTTTTTTCCCAAATACAAGACATCATAATGCCCCATCAGTCTTGCCCTCATGTAGTTGGCATTGAGGATGGCGTATTCGGTAGAGGCTTTCAAGCCATTTCCGCCAAGCATCCTTATATAGCCGTAGCTGATCAACAAAATGCTGGCACTACCAAATGGTGCACCGCTGACGGCAGTATTTCCTTTGGTAATGTCGAGATCAGTTCCTGAAGTCTGGGTATGTCCTGGCAAGAATGGTGCCAAATGGGCTTTCACACAAATGGGTCCCATGCCAGGTCCGCCACCGCCGTGAGGAATGGCAAAGGTTTTGTGGAGGTTCAGGTGACAAACATCCGCACCAATCAGCCCCGGAGCTGTGAGCCCTACCTGGGCATTCATGTTGGCTCCGTCCATGTATACTTGGCCGCCATGTCCGTGGATAATGGAGGTAATGTCTTTCACTGTCTCTTCATATACACCATAGGTGCTGGGATAGGTGATCATGATGCCAGCGAGGTTGTCGCTGTGTTGAATGGCTTTTGCGTTGAGGTCCTCTACATCAATGTATCCATTTTCCAGGGCTTTTACCACAACCACTTTCATGCCCGCCATCACCGCCGATGCGGGATTGGTGCCATGTGCGGAAATGGGTATCAGCATCACATTGCGGTGGCGGTCGCCGCGCGAGAGGTGGTATCCCCTGATGGCCAGGAGGCCTGCATATTCTCCCTGTGCTCCACTGTTGGGCTGAAGGCTGCAGGCATCAAAGCCGGTTACTTCACAGAGGTATTTTGAAAGCTCATCCAATACGAAATGGTATCCCTTTGTCTGTGCGGCTGGAGCAAAAGGATGAATCTGTCCCCAACAGGCCCAGCTCAAAGGCATCATTTCTGAAGCAGCGTTCAGTTTCATGGTGCAGCTTCCTAAAGAAATCATAGAGGTATTAAGTGATAAGTCTTTGTTTTCCAATGACTTTATATACCTCATCATCTTGCTTTCACTGTGGTAGGTATTGAAAACAGGATGTTGTAAATAAGGTGAACTGCGTTTCATGCTTGCAGGGATATTGGGGAGCCCTGCTGATGCAGCAAAGTTCAAGGCAGTTTTTCCATCCTGATCAAAGCAGGAGAGCAATGCCATTACGTTGCTGGTATTGTTTGTTTCATCAAAGCTGATGCCCACCAAGGTGGGGTTGATCAGCCTTAGGTTGATGTTGTTTTCAGCAGCAGTTGCTACAATTTCCTCTGCTTTGTTGGTGATGATGGAAATGGTGTCGAAATAAGTTGATGACGCCAGTGTATAGCCGATGTTTTGTAGGGCAGCTGCTGCTGCATGGGCAAACATGCTCGTTCTGGTGGCAATATTTTTAAGGCCTTCCGCTCCATGGTAAACGGCATACATGGCAGCCATGTTGGCCAACAGTGCCTGGGCTGTACAAATATTGGAGGTGGCTTTCTCTCTTTTGATGTGCTGTTCACGGGTTTGGAGGGCCATGCGCAGGGCCCTGTTTCCGTCAGCATCAATGCTTACGCCGATGATCCGGCCCGGAATACTGCGTTTGAATTCATCTTTTGTGGCAAAGAAAGCTGCATGTGGGCCACCATATCCTAAAGGAACACCAAATCGCTGTGCTGAACCGCAGGCAGCATCCGCGCCGAGTTCGCCTGGCGGTGTGATGAGGGTAAGTGCCAGCAAGTCAGTGGTCATCACAACATATCCTCCAATTTCATGCACATGGTCGATAAAGCCTTTGTAGTCGTTCAATCCGCCGATATTGTTGGGGTATTGAACCAGTGCTCCGAAATATGAATTGTCTAATGTGCTGGTTGAGAATTCTCCTGTAACTATTTCAATACCAATTGGTAATGCTCTTGTGATTAGTAGGTCAAGCGTCTGTGGAAAGCAGTTTTGGTCTACAAAGAACTTTGGACGGTCGATGTGGTCCTGTTTGTTGAGGGCATTGAAAAACATGGTCATGGCTTCAGCGGCTGCTGTAGATTCATCCAGCAAAGAGGCATTGGCAATCGGTAAACCTGTCAGTTCGCTGACCATGGTCTGGTAGTTCAGAAGGCTTTCCAGCCGCCCTTGGGCAATCTCTGCCTGGTAGGGGGTGTATTGGGTGTACCAACCTGGGTTTTCAAAAATATTCCTGAGGATGACGCTGGGAGTATGGGTGCCGTAGTATCCTTGTCCAATAAAATTCTTGGCAACTATATTGGTTTCTCCAATAGCACGAATATGCTCAAGGTAATCAGCCTCACTCATGGCTGGGGGAACATTGAGCGCACTGTGGTTGACGATATTGGGCGGAACTGTTTTTTCCACCAGTGATGCAAGACTGGGCTCACCAATGGTGCTGAGCATTTCCTTTTCCTCACTGGCTGTAGTTCCTATATGCCTGGTGCTGAATTCGTTATCCTGCTGCGTCAAAAGATTCATGGATGGGTCTTTATTCGTTAAAAATCAAAATGAGATGCCGCAAATTGCTAAGGTGCAAATTTAATCAGAAGCAGGCAGTATTTGAATACTTTGTAGACTAAAAAAACGGAATGTGGATTAAATGGTGAAACAGTAGTTTGGCGTTGGTTTAGGTTTTACTTTTGGGGGATGGAGGATGAATTATTGATCAATTGGGAAAAGCAATCTTTGGCACATGCAAAAACCTACAAGGCCTACCTGCAACGGGTAAACAAAAACCAGGCATTGAAGGTGCTTCCCGCATTGCATGAGGAGGCCTTTGAAAAGGTGGATTGCCTGACCTGTGCCAATTGTTGCAAAAACTACTCCCCCCGTTTCAAAACGCCCGATATCAAAAGGATCAGCAAGGTCCTGGGAATGCGGGAAAGTATTTTTATTGATACGTATCTCAACATTGATACAGACGGGGACTATGTGCTGAAAAGCAAGCCCTGCCCATTTCTTGGGTCAGATAACCATTGCTCCATTTATGAGGACAGGCCCTCTGATTGCAGAAGGTTTCCTTATACTGATGAGGATGTATTTGTCAAACGGCAGGCCCTTACGTTGAAGAACACATCGTTTTGCCCTGCCGCTTATGTAGTGATGGAACGCCTGATGCAAGAAATAAAATAGGCATCAGTAGTTGATTTTTCTGATGGCTGGTGTTTTGAACCAGGTGTAAACCACAATACCGATGGTCATCATTCCGCCAAAGACCACCGATGGGATCACTCCCATCAGCCTTGAGGCAAATCCACTTTCAAAAGCGCCTAGCTCGTTAGAGGAGATGATGAAGATGCTGTTCAGTGCAGAAACCCTTCCCTTCATTTCTTCAGGTGTCCTGGTTTGTAGGATGGTCGAGCGAACGATCATGCTGATGCCATCCAACAATCCGGAGAGGAACAAGGCTGCAAAGGATATCCAAAAAACAGTGGAAAGCCCGAAGATGATCATGGTCATGCCAAAACCTGCAACACAAAGAAGCATGATCTTGCCCTGGTCTTTGCGCATCGGCACGAAGTTGACGAACAGCATCATGGCGATGGCGCCTATGCCTGGTGCTGAACGAAGAATGCCCAGCCCTTCAGCACCCGTTTTGAGGATGATTTCAGAGAAATAGGGAAGGAGGGCAGTGGCGCCTCCGAAAAAGACAGCAAAAAGGTCGAGGCTCAACACTCCCAGGATTTCTTTTGTATTCCATACAAAGCGAAACCCTTCCTGAATGCTTTTCATCATCGGTTCACGTGGAATCGTGAAGGTGGGAGGCTTGGGCCCAATCAAAAAAAGAATGGCAATGGAAAAAGAGAGCAGTACCACCATCAGAGAAAAAGTGAAGGTGATACCCATTGTACCGTAAAGGATTCCGCCAATTGCCGGACCACCTACGCCTGCAATTTGCCATGAACTGCTGTGCCAGCTGATGGCGTTAGGAAGTTTCTTTTTGGGAACCAGGCTGCTCACCAGTGCGAACGAGCTAGGGCCGCTGAAGGCCCTGGCAATACCGGTGCAAAAAGCGATGAGGTAGATATTAACCAGGATGGCAGTCTGGCTGAACGACGATGACGCATGTTCACTCGTGATGTAGGTAAACAAGATGGTTAGAAACATGTTCCCTGCAATACTGAGGTGAAGCAATTTCTTTTTGTCTGTCCTGTCGATGATGTAGCCAGAATATATCGCCATGATCACCGCAGGAACAAACTCAACCAATCCTATCAACCCGATGCTGAATGGATCTTTGGTTATTTCGAAAACCTTCCAGCTGATCAGGGTGGCCTGCATGGTCAATACCATGATAAATAAAAATCTGGCCAGGATATAACTCCTGAATTCCGGATAACGAAGTGCGGCAAAACTGTGGTGTTTCACAAATTTGAACATCACTGCAAATTTCGGTTATTGTCGCTGACCTTGATCAGGGAAGGGAAATAAAATATTGCCCATCTTCATATTCTTTTTCAAGCGCATCCAAGATGGTGTCAAGATGTTTGGGGTTACCAATAAAATCTGCATCGCTGGTATCAACAATCAGTGTTTTCGTGTTGTGTTGCTTGATATAATGCGTATAGGTCTGTTGAATATTATAGAGATAATCGTTTTGGATATTTTGCTCGTAAGGCCGGTTCCTTTTTTTGATGTTTTCCTGCAATTTGCTTACTGGAGCGTGCAGGTAGATGAGCAGCTCGGGTTGTATCATCTGATGGTGCATGGTGTCAAACAACCTTTGGTAAAGCCTGAATTCATCGTCCGGAAGGTTTACTTTGGCAAACAAAAGGCATTTGGTAAAAAGGTAATCTGATATGGTAAGGGTCCTGAACATGTCTTGTTGGCTGACCAGGTCTTTTTGTTGTTTGTATCGTTCTGCCATAAAGAAGAGCTCGACGGAAAATGCATATTGAGCAGGGTTGTCATAGAACTTGGCCAGAAATGGATTGTCTGCAAACTCTTCAAGGATGAGCCTTGCGTTCAAGCGCTCTGCCAGCAGGTTGGCCAGGGTTGTTTTACCGGCCCCAATATTTCCTTCAATGCTGATGAATGTATACTTCATTTTGACAATTCTTTTACTTCAAGGCTGTCTGGGCATGCCTCCAGAAGTGCCTGGATAGTTTTGTTGTGTACGGGATCTATTTTTGCTGCATTCAACTCCAACAAGGGAATCAGGGCGAATTTTCGCATGTAAATCCTGGGATGCGGAATGGTCAGCTCTGGCAGTTCATGCACTTCATTTTCATAGTAAAGGATATCAATGTCAATATTCCTTTCCCCATTCCTTTCCCTGCGCAATCTTCCCATTTGTTGTTCAATCACCAAAATTGCAGCCATGAGCTCCACTGGCCCTAGTGCAGTATGGATGACCAAAACCTGGTTGAGGAAGGCCGGCTGGTCTTCTTTGCCCCAAGCTGCGGTTTCATAAACAGCCGAGCTTCTGGAAATGGCTCCACATTGCTGAGAAATCAGCCTTTTGGCTTCCCCTAAAAAGAAGAAACGGTCTCCAATATTACCACCTATCAATAAATATACTTCTTTCATAAATAGATCCCGCTTCGGCGGGTAAAGTTCTTTAATTTCGCCTTCTAAACCCATTTGCAGTGAAAAGTTTTTTCAAAAGTTTTTTTGCATCCTTGCTGGCAATGTTCATATTCTTTGGCCTGATCTTCCTGTTGTTCTTTGGGATTGCAGGGGCTTTTCTTGCCTCCGAAAAAGTATCTGTTGAAGGAAATTCGGTTTTGGTGATTGATCTTTCAAAAGCCTACAACGACAGAACCATGGAAGATCCCATTGCGGAGATCACTGGAGATGATCTTCAACCGGATTTGAATACTGCCATCAAGTTGATTGAAAAAGCCTCCAAGGATTCATCCATCCGTGGGGTTTATCTTTTATCCAAGGACAATGCCAATGGATTTGCGGGATCTTCAGAATTGCGCAAAGCATTGTTGGCATTCAAAACTTCCGGGAAATTCATCATTGGCTATGGAGACTATATTTCTCAAAAAGCATATTATGTGGCCAGTGTGGCCAACAAGGTCTATTGTCATCCCAAAGGCATGTTTGAATGGCAGGGCATGTCTGTGGAATATACATTCTTCAAAAACCTGATTGATAAACTGGAAATCAAACCACAGATTTTTTATGCAGGAAAATTCAAGAGCGCAACGGAGCCATTCAGGACAACCGCCATGTCAGAGGCCAACAAAGAGCAAACCAGTGTTTGGTTGAATGACATTTATGATGAAATGATTGATGTTGTTGCATCATCAAGAAATAAAAGCATTGATTCCCTTAAATCCTATGCCAATCGTTTCACCCTGGATAAACCTGAAAACGCAGTTGCTGCAGGTTTATTGGATGGATTGAAATATGATGATCAGGTGAGGGATGAAATCAGGGGGCGGTTAAAAATTGGAAAATCAGACAAGATTAATTTTGTAAGCCTTGCCAAATATTCAAAAGCTGTCAGTGTTGCTGGACCCTATGCCAAAGACAAGATTGCACTGGTGTTGGCAGAAGGAGAAATCGTTTACGGCAAGGGCTCTCCAGATCAGATCGGTTCTGATGAATATTTGGCTTTGCTGCGAAAGCTGCGTTCAGACAAGTCTGTGAAGGCCATCGTGCTGCGGGTAAATTCACCTGGTGGCAGCAGCCTGGCCAGTGAAATCATCTGGAGGGAGCTGGAACTCATCCGCAAGGAAGGCAAAAAAATTGTTGTGTCCATGGGTGATGTTGCGGCAAGCGGGGGATATTATATTGCTTGTAATGCCGATAAAATCATGGTTCAGCCCAATACCATTACAGGTTCTATCGGTGTGTTTTCCATTGTTCCGGATTTTTCAAGTTTTATGAACAACAAACTGGGCATCAGTTTTGACCGGGTAAATACGGGAGAATATGCAGACATGCCTTCTGTTACAAGGCCCTTGAGGGAGAATGAAAAGAAATTCATTCAGGGTCAGGTAGACCAGATTTACCTTGATTTCAAAACCAGGGTTGCAGAAGGCCGCAAAAAGGATATCAACTATATTGACAGCATCGCACAGGGCAGGGTATGGACAGGCAAAAGGGCCATACAACTTGGGTTGGCAGACAAGATAGGCGGGCTGGAAGATGCCATTGCAGAGGCCGCAAAAATGGTTGGCATGAAAGAATTCAAGGTCCGAAAATACCCCGAGCCTAAATCCATATTGGAATATTTTATGGACAAGGGCAGTAGCGATCTCACCAGTTCAACCCTGAAAAAAGAACTGGGCATGGAAGATTACCAACTCTTCAAACGCATCAAAGCCCTGAAGGAAGAAAAAGGGGAAATCAAAACCCAGCTTCCATTTGAATTCATCATCAAGTGATATTAATTTTACCAAAACTGAGAAACAGCGCACATGAACAATGCTAAGGGGAATTACAACCAATGGAGGGCAATGCTGGCCATTGCAAAAGCCAGTTTAAAGTCAATTTTCAGAAGTCCTTCTGCAGTCATCTTCAGCTTTCTTTTTCCCATCATCTTTATCCTTGTATTTGGATTTCTGAGTTCAACCACCCCAGTCATCAGGGTTACCTTTGACCCTGCTTCTGCCAATACAAATGATTTGTATAAGAAGCTGATAGAAAAGTCTAACCTCAAAGTCATTACACAGCCTTTGTTGATATCGCGGCAAGAATTGGAGAAAGGGCATATTACAGCCATCATCAACATCAGGGAAATCAATCCTGCAGCCTATCCGAAATATGCCGTTGAGATCACTACTTCTACAGCAGCAGCTGATAGGATTGGTTTGCTGCAATCCATCATTCAGCAGGCCATTGCCGAGCTGGACCTGGTGAATTTCCCGCAAAGACCCAGCTATGCCTACATGCAAAAGGAAACTTTGCCTGGTCGGGAATACCGGACAATCGATTTCATTCTGCCTGGCCAGCTTGGTTTTTCATTGTTGAGTGCCGGGGTCTTTGGCGTAGCATTCATTTTCTTTAACCTTCGACAAACACTTGTGCTCAAACGATTTTTCGCAACACCCATCAAAAGAACCTATATCGTTTTTGGCGAAGGACTGGGAAGGATTGCGTTTCAGATGATCACAGCTGTGGTTATACTTTCTATTGGTCATTTTGCCTTCAAGTTTACCCTTGTCAATGGAATGGTTACGTTTATAGAGTTGATGGTATTGAGTTTGATTGGGTTGATTGTTTTCATGGGATTTGGTTTCATTGTGAGTGGATTGGCCAGCAGTGAAAGCACGATTCCCCCTTTTGCCAACCTGGTTACCCTTCCGCAGTTTCTGTTGGCGGGTACATTTTTTCCTGTAGAAAATTTCCCTACATGGCTTCAGCCCTTGTGCAAGATTCTTCCGTTGACACACCTTAACCAGGCCATGCGCAATGTTGCTTTTGAAGGGGCCCATTTGAATGAATGCTGGCCCCAGTTACAGTACCTGCTCATTTGGGGGATTGTGGTGTATGCAATATCCATCAAGGTATTCAAGTGGGAGTAAGCTGATCTTGAAAAATTAAAGCGATTTTTTACTGAATAAGCCAAGGTTTCTTTGCATCCCTTCCCATTTGGTTCTTTTGATGGGCGAGTCTTTGAACAGTTGGTTGAAGGCGGTTTTATCAAGCGATAACCAGTCGTTGATAGAGAAAGCCAAAACCTCATCCAATGGTTCCAATTCGCTGTGTTGATGGGGTTTGCTGAACCTGTTCCATGGGCAAACATCCTGACAAATATCGCAGCCGAACACCCAGTCATTTGCTTTTTGCTGCAATTCCTGCGGAAGGTTGGCTGATTTCAATTCAATGGTAAAGTAGGAGATGCATTGGGAAGCATTCAATGTCTTGTTGGGCAGGATGGCTTCTGTGGGGCATGCATCGATGCATTTGGTACATGAGCCACAGTAGTCTTGCTGATAGGGAAGGTCTGGTGCCAAAACAAGGTCTGTAATCAGGGTGGCAAGGAAGAAAAAAGACCCTTTTTTCTTGTTGATCAGGTTCCCGTTTTTACCGATCCATCCCAAACCACTTTGCATTGCCCAACTTCTTTCCAGCACTGGTGCAGCGTCAACAAATCCACGCCCTTCCACCTGACCAAGCTTTTCCCTGATCCTGAATAGAAATGCATGCAGTTTCTCGCGGATGACCAGGTGATAATCTTTGCCGTAGGCGTATTTTGCAATTTTGGGGACACTGTCATCCTGGTGTTGCTCCGGAAAATAATTGAAGACCAGTGTGATGACGGATTGCGCACCAGGAACCAGCTTGGTGGGATCTGTCCTCAATTCAAAATGGTTTTCCATGTACTTCATTTCCCCATGAAGTCCTTTGTTGAGCCAGTTCTCCAACCGGCGCGCATCGTCATCCAGGCGCATGGCTTTGGCAATACCACAATCATCAAAGCCCATTGCTGCAGCAATGCTTTTGATGGTGTCTGCACTTTCCTTGGGTGAAATCATGGCAGCTTTCCTTATTGGTCCAGCGCTGTATCAACAGCTTCTTTGACTTGAATCGAAAGTTCTTTTTTCTGGCCAGTGATCAGCCCTTTTGAAAATACGATTCCAAGATAGGTTCTTTTGGTATCCATCCAGGGCCATGTTCCTAACAGGCCTGGGCATGAAAATACAAATCCCTTTTCTGCGTCATCCCTTTCCTGCACCCATGCTCCCAACGCATATTTGAAACCCTTGGCCAACTCAGGTGTATAACGCACCTTGAGGTCTGGGAATTGGATGGTCAGCATTTCCTGAACAGCCTTTTCACTGAGAATACGCTTGTTGTTGAATGTGCCTTTGTTGAGCAACATTTGCATGAAGTTGAGGTAGTCAAATGCAGAGCAGACAGCACCTCCGGAAGGATTGGGCGCATTGCCATTCTCATTGTAGAAGGTGGCGGTTCGCATGCCCATGGGGCGAAACAGCTTTTCGGTGATCACCCTGTCAAATGTTTTCTTGGTAACCACTTCAATTACCCTGCCTGCAATATTGATGCCGATGCCACCATAGGCAAATGCCTCACCGGGATTGTCTACGATCAGTTTTTTAGACGCAAAATTGTTTATTTCTTCTTCCAGGCTGGCAAATTTGGATTTTTGTGCGATCTTCAAAATGCCCGCTGGTTCGGTATCCAGCCCAGTAGTATGGGAAAGACAATGCCTGATGGTGATGTATCCTTTCATGTATTTTGCAAATACAGGTATGTATTTTGTGACAGGATCGTCCAGGCTAATTTTACCTTCATCCACCAAAACCATGACCATGGCAGTAGTGAGCCATTTGCTGGAACTGGCGATGGGGCCAGGTGTTTTAAGTTTGAACTCTTCAGATTCCTTCAGGAAAATGTTTTTTCCTGCTTTTTGAATAACCACCACATACTCCTTGCCCAGGATCTTCTCATTCCGCTTTATTATTGCATTCAATCCGCTAAAGTCTGTTTGGCCTTGGCTGAACTGCAAGAATAGCAGGAAAATCAATGCCAGACTGCATTTGCGACATGTTTTATTGAAAAAGGCTGTCATAATTACCTGTTTTTATATGTGGTGAATGATTTGACCATAACATTAAAATCCTTGAACATGAATTTAAACAACTTTACCATACAAGCATCCGAAGTGGTGCAATCTGCACAACAGGCGGCATTTAATGCTGGCAATCCAACTATTGAGAACGATCATCTGCTTCAAGGTTTACTGGAACAGAAAAATTCACCTGTAGATTACCTGCTTAAAAAGAACAATGTATCCATACAGGTCCTCAACACAAAGTTAAAGGAAGCATTGGCAAAATTGCCTAAATCTCAAGATGAACCCGGGCAAGCACTGAGCAGAGAAGCCAACAATGCCTTGTTGCGTGCCGGTTCGCTCCTGGGGAAGTTTGGAGATGAGTTTGTGACGCCTGAACACCTGATGTTGGCATTGCTGACAGGAAATGATCCTGTAGCCAAAATGCTTAAAGAAGCAGGCCTTACCGAATCTGGTCTTATGCAGGCCATCAAAGAACTCAGAAAAGGGGAAAAAGTAAAAAGCCAGACCCAGGAAACGCAATACAATACACTGAACAAATATGCCAGAAACCTGATTGAGATGGCCCGTCAAGGGAAGCTGGATCCTGTGATTGGCAGGGATGAAGAGATCAGGAGAACCCTCCACATCCTCACCAGGCGTTCAAAAAACAATCCTATTCTTGTGGGTGAGCCAGGTGTTGGAAAGACGGCCATTGCTGAAGGATTGGCCATGCGGATTGTCAATGGCGATGTGCCTGATAACCTCAAAAACAAGTTGATTTATGCCCTTGACATGGGGCAACTGATTGCAGGGGCAAAATACAAAGGAGAATTTGAAGAAAGGCTGAAAGGAGTTGTAAAGGAAGTAGCCAACAGCGATGGAGAGATACTTTTGTTCATCGATGAAATTCATACACTTGTTGGTGCAGGAGGAGGTGAAGGGGCCATGGATGCTGCCAATATTCTCAAGCCCGCGCTGGCAAGGGGAGAACTAAGGGCCATTGGTGCAACCACCCTCAGTGAATACCAGAAGTATTTTGAAAAAGACAAGGCGTTGGAAAGAAGGTTCCAGAAAGTGATGATTGAGGAACCCAGTGTTGAAGATGCCGTTTCCATTTTGCGTGGTCTCAAGGATAGGTATGAAACCCATCACCATGTGCGCATCAAGGACGAAGCCATCATTGCTGCCGTAGAGTTGTCCAGCAGGTACATCACAGACCGTTTCTTACCAGACAAGGCCATTGACCTCATTGATGAAAGTGCTGCCAAGCTGAGGCTTGAAATGAATTCAATGCCGGAGGAACTGGACAAGCTGGAGCGCCAGATCAGGCAACTTGAAATTGAAAGGGAGGCCATCAAAAGAGAGAATGATGATGTGAAAATGAAAGAACTCAATACAGAATTGGCCAACCTGGCAGTTGAAAGGGACACCCTCAAAGCCAAATGGAAGGAGGAAAAGGAACTTGTTGAAAAAGTGCAGACGGCCAAAGCTGAAATTGAAAGGCTAAAACTCCAAGCAGAAAAAGCAGAACGCGAGGGTGATTATGGAACAGTTGCAGAAATCCGCTACGGCAAAGTGAAGCAGAAAGAAGAGGAGATTGTTTTGCTATCGGAAGAGTTGGCCAAAACCGGAGAAAAAAGGTTGTTGAAAGAAGAAGTGGATGCTGAGGATATTGCACAAAACGTCGCCAAGGCAACAGGCATCCCTGTAGCCAAGATGATGCAGGGAGACCGGGAAAAACTCTTGCAGTTGGAAGAACACCTGCATGAGCGGGTGGTAGGGCAGGAAGAGGCCATTACTGCCGTTGCAGATGCCATCCGGCGAAGCCGGGCAGGTTTGCAGGATCCCCGAAGGCCCATCGGTTCATTCATCTTTTTGGGTACGACCGGTGTCGGTAAAACAGAGCTGGCCAAAACCCTTGCGGAATACCTGTTTGACGATGAAAGCATGATGACCCGCATCGACATGAGTGAGTACCAGGAAAAACATACCGTATCCAGGTTGGTAGGTGCTCCTCCGGGATATGTAGGGTACGATGAAGGTGGTCAGTTGACAGAATCTGTTCGAAGGAAACCATACAGCGTTGTGCTGCTGGATGAAATTGAAAAAGCACATCCTGATGTTTGGAACGTCCTCTTGCAAGTGTTGGATGATGGACGATTGACAGACAACAAAGGTCGTGTGGTGAATTTCAAGAATACCATCATCATCATGACAAGCAACATTGGAAGCCATCTTATTCAAGATGCTTATGACAAGGCTGTTCCAGACGAAATGGAAAAGGCTGCAGAGCGTGCAAGGACAGACGTCATGAATTTACTCCGTCAAACCATCCGGCCTGAATTTTTGAACAGGGTAGATGAGATCATCATGTTCCAGCCATTGAACAGAAAAGAGGTAAGGAAGATCATTGAAATACAACTGAAAGGACTCCAGCGTTTGGTGCAGGATGCAGGAATTGAACTGCATTTCACCCCTTATGCCCTTGATTTCTTGGCAGAAAACGGCTACGATCCACAATTTGGAGCAAGGCCTTTGAAGCGCTTGATTCAAAAGGAAATTGTCAACCAATTGTCCAAAAGGATCCTGGCGGGAGACATAAACAAATCAAAGCCTGTTTTTGTGGATGTATTTGATGGCATCGTTGTTTTTAGGAACGAAAAATCCCAGCAAGCTGATTGAGGGTAAAATGAAAACCAAAAAAAGGTGCAATGGTTTATTGAACCCTTTTTTCAATGGTAAGGCCACCGGCTGCCCTTGGAGCTGCTGGTGGGGCTTGAGGCCTGGGTTTTTGACCATTCGGTTTTGGCATGTCTTTTTTTGGACCCCTGTTCCGGGAGGATGAAGCCTCGTAGGAAGGGCCTTTGCCCAGCGCTGCAGGCAGTTCAACCTTCTCCACGATTTTTCCAATCAGCTTTTCAATGCGTTGGAATTTATGTTGGTCATCGTTGTTAACAAAAGTGATGGCAGCGCCCTTTGTCTCTGCCCTGGCTGTTCTTCCGATGCGGTGCACATAGTCTTCACCATCCGAGGGAACATCGTAATTGATGACCAACTCTATGTTGTCAATGTGGATGCCACGGCTCAGGATATCTGTTGCAATCAGGATTGGAAGTCTTTTGGAGGAAAACTCCAGCAATACATCTTCGCGCTGGCTTTGGTCCAGATCAGACTGAATGTCTTTGGCATTGTATTTCATCCGCTGCAACTGCGCAGCCAATTGTTTGACCGTCTGTTTTTTTGAACAGAAGATCAATACAGATTTATACTCTTTCTCGGCAAGGATGTGTTGAATGACGGGAATCTTGTGGGTATCATAAACGATATAGGCTTGCTGTTTGATGCTTTCAGGTGGCTTGGACAAAGCAACACTGACCTCCACCGGCTCATCAAGGATTGATTTTGCCAACTGCAGGATCCTTGGTGGCATGGTGGCAGAAAACATGAGGGTCTGTCTTTTGGCAGGCAGAAAAGAGATGATTTTCATGATATCATCATGAAAACCCATGTCCAGCATGCGGTCGGCTTCATCAAGGATCAGGTACTTGAGCTCCTTCATTTTTACATACCCCATGTTGAGGTGGGATATCAGCTTACCTGGGGTGGCTACCACAATATCAACGCCTCTTGAAAGGGCCTGTTTTTCCCTTACAAAACTTCCTCCATCTCCACCACCATAGATAGCCATGGAACTGATCGATGAAAAATAAGTCAATCCATCAAGGTGGCTGCTGATCTGAATGGCCAATTCCCTTGTGGGGACCATGATGAGTGCGTGAACCTCACTGTCGGTATGTTCTTCAGACATCAGCTTGTGCAAAATGGGCAAGAGAAATGCAGCTGTTTTGCCTGTGCCTGTTTGTGCAGAGGCGATGATGTCTTTTCCATCCATGATAACCGGGATGGCTTTTTCTTGTATAAGGGTGGCTTTTTTATAGCCGCTTGATTCAATGCTCTCTGCAAGGGATTCGTGAAAATTAAAAGAAGAAAAGTCCAATATGCGCTGATTTAATATTTATACAAAGATAAGCTAATTCGCATCCATGACAATTATTAAGAAGCCTGTTGCATATTCTTTGCTATTTTTATACCACAATTAAGTCCTATGAAAGCATCTCACAGTTCTCAAATATTGTTCAGCTTCAGCCTTTTCATCCTGATTGCTGGTTGTGGAAATGCCCAGACAGATCCATCCGAAAAGGGATTGGTAAAAAAGACCGAAAAGAAAGAGATGAAGCCTGATCCTAAGCCTGTGCTTGATTCTGTGGCTTTCAAAAAGAAAATGATTGCCATGGCCAACGGCGACAGTTCAGAAAGGTGGAGATTCAAGGAACATTATCCAAAGCCGGGTGCTATTCTTCCGATGAGCCGGATTATTGCTTATTATGGCAATCTATATTCCACCCGTATGGGTATTCTTGGAGAGCTTCCCAAACCACAGATGTTCGCCAGGTTAAAGGCGGAGGTGGCGGCCTGGGAGAAAGCAGATCCTTCAACACCAGTAGTTCCGGCTTTGCACTACATTGTAACAACTGCTCAAATCGATCCAGGGGCTTCAGGAAAGTACAGGCTCAGGATGCCCAATGCCCAGATAGACAAGGTGATGGCCATGGCAGAAGAAATCAATGCAATCGTTTTTTTGGATATTCAGGTCGGCCTGAGTAGCCTGAGGGAAGAAATCCCTGTTTTGGAAAAATATTTGAAACATCCGCGTGTACATCTTGGCATCGACCCTGAATTTTCAATGAAGGGCGGTAAAAAACCTGGTTCGGTAATAGGAAGTTTTGATGCTGCCGATATCAATTTCGCCAGCCAGTACCTCGCTGATCTTGTATTGAAAAATGATCTTCCTCCCAAGGTGCTGGTCATTCACCGTTTTACCCAAGGAATGATCAAAGACTACAAGGCCATTCGCATCCAACCTGAAGTTCAACTGGTTGTTGATATGGATGGATGGGGAGCACCTGCAAGAAAGATCAATACCTATAAACAATTTGTGTTTGCAGAGCCCTTGCAGTTTACAGGGTTTAAGTTGTTTTACAAGAACGACCTGAAAGAGCCGCCAAACCGGGTGTTGACGCCCAAGGAACTGCTGGCATTGAAGCCTGTTCCAATGTACATTCAATACCAATAAGATCCGATGTCAGGGAAGTTTGCTGATGATCACATATCCTGCTAGCATGAGCAGGAGCAGGGTAGTGATGAGTAAAATGATCCACAATGGAAATGAAATTGATTTCAATCGGATCCTTCTTCTTTTTCTAATTTTATCTTTTATCATCCTATTGAGCTGGCTGCTGATGGCGGCTGCCTCATGACCATCCTTCAACTGTTTCAGGCCCTCCATTGCATCACCGAGCAGTTCATCATCTGTTAGCATTTCCTCCAGTTGTCTTTTGGCTGCATCGCTCAAGTCATTGTTGAGGTATTCCAAAACAACTGTATTGTCTGGAACTGACTTGCTTGGCGGGATATGAGGGTTCTTAGTTGACATGTTCCCTGATTTTTTTTTCGAGAATGATTCTCAGGTTTCTTTTTCCATTTTGGATATGGCTTTTTACCTGTGAAAATGAAAAGCCTGTCCTGGTTTCAATGTCGTGGTAGGATAATTTCTCCAGATAGAACATTTGAATGCAGTTCTTTTGTTCGTGGCTGAGCTCATTCAATGCGGCTTTGAGGTGCGAGGATTGTTCTTCCATCAGCAGTTCTTTCATCTTCAGTTCCTGGTCTGTCTGCAGGTTGGAACCGGTTTCTTCAGGTAGTTCATCTGTGGTGCCAGGTTTTGAAGACCTGCTCCTCAGCTGCATCAGACAATGGTTTTTGGCCACACTGTAGATCCAGCTTTTGAAAAAGGGGATCTCGTATTTACCGACTTCTCCCAATGCTTTCTCAAATACATGCTGGGTGGCATCCTGCGCATCTGTTGCATTGCGAAGGTATTTCATGCAAACGCCAAATACCAGAAGGCTGTAACGCTCGAACAGCCATCCTAGCCATTGGCTGTCTGCAGTTTTCCTGTATTGCTGCAAAAGCTCAGTATCGGTATATGTGTTGTGTGAATGCATCTACGCTTCAATGTTGCCTTGATATGGAGATGCAAAAATGCAGGGATTGCATATTATTTTTTTCCTGAGAAAAGAAGTTTGAGTGCAAGCAGGATCATCACCACCGCAAAAACTTTTTTCACGGTTTCTTGTGGCAGGCTGAGTGAAAATTTACTACCAAGATAGCTGCCGAACAAAAAACCAACAGCCAGCAGACCTGCATACTTGAAATCCACATATCCCTTTTTGTAATAGTTTATTACACCCAGCAAGCCCACCGGAAACAGCAACATGGCCAGGGAAATGCCTTGTGACTGGTGTTGGCTGAGCCCGAGCAACAGCACCAGTGCCGGAACGATGATGACACCTCCGCCTATACCAACCATCCCACCCATGAAACCAGCAGCCAATCCAATGAGGACCAGGTATATGATTGTTTCCATTGTTGTTTTTTTTGAATCCATTTTATTTGATAAGGGATGCCCCGAGGACAACCGCAAGGATGCCAAGGACTACAGAAAGGATGATGTAAATGAGTGCCGTCAGGTGCAGGCCGGATTTGAACAGTGCTAGATTTTCAAAAGCAAAGGCTGAAAAGGTGGTGAATCCGCCGCAAAAACCTGTTGCAAGCAAAAGCTTGATGTCGGATCCAGTGGTGGCGTTGCGGGCAGCAAAAGCATAGATCATGCCGATGGTAAAGCAACCAATCAGGTTGATCATAAAAGTCCCTATTGGGAACTGGTTAGTATTTTTTGACTGGATGATCAAGGATGTGATATAGCGTGCGGATCCACCAGCTGCACTTCCCACCAATACAAGCAATATGTTTTTCAGGTCAATCATTCAATCGGAAGATTGCCAGAAAACGTATAGCTGAAATCAACTTTCCATGTTTTTTCACTCCTGACAACCTTGAGGTCCATGGGTTTCATCGTGTAAGAATTGGAAAAACTGATGATGCTGATGCTGTCATTTTGTTTCTCAACCTTGTTGATGATAATGGAGGCTGATTTCAATTGGAGTTTTTCCTTTTGGGGTTGCTTTTTCATGTAGGCCTGGTACCTTCCGAAAAGCTCATTGTCCTCTGGGTCGTTGAGCAGATAAAGGTTGGCTTTTTCATAGTTGCCATCCAAAACGGCACGCACAAATTCACGGCCTGCATCCAAAGGATCTTCAGGCATTTTGAATCCTTCCGGCTCATTGCAGGAAAATACCCATCCTGTGATGAGCAGGCAAAAAAAACATCTGGATAATAATTTAACCTGCATCATGTTATTCATTTTCCTTGTCATATGCTCTGATGATGGCTTTGACCAGCCTGTGCCTGACGACATCTTCTTCGTCTAGTTCAATGTGGGCAATGCCATCAATGTTTTTTAGGATTCTTGACGCCTTGATCAATCCACTTCTTTGGTTCTTTGGCAGATCCACCTGAGAAAGGTCTCCAGTGATGATGGCCTTTGCATTGGGGCCAATCCGTGTAAGGAACATTTTGATTTGAAGGTCGGTGGTATTCTGGGCCTCATCCAGGATGATGAAAGCATGGTCCAGTGTTCTGCCCCTCATGTAGGCAAGTGGTGCGATTTCAATGACCCTGGTGCTCATGTAATAGCCCAATTTATCCGCTGGAATCATATCATCCAGGGCATCGTACAATGGCCTCAGGTAAGGGTCAATTTTTTCCTTCAGGTCTCCGGGAAGAAAGCCAAGGTTTTCTCCTGCTTCAACTGCAGGCCTGGTGAGAATGATCTTTTTGACCATTTTATTTTTCAATGCCCTTACCGCCAAAGCTACAGCTGTATAGGTTTTTCCTGTTCCTGCAGGCCCAATGGCAAAAATCACATCGTTCTTTTCTGCCAGGCTCACCATTTTCTTTTGGTTGAGGGTTCTTGCACGAACTGACTTTCCATTCGGGCCAAAAACCAGCACATCCTGCGGATTCTTTTCAACAAAATTATCTACCACCTCGGCATCGTCTCCACCAAGAATTTGTTCAAAATAATTATGGCTTACGTTGCCATTCCGTTCCAGGTATTGGATCAGCGTTTCAATTTTTTCCTTGGCCTGTGTAAGCTGTTCCTGGGCCCCGCTCAGTTTGATTTGTTTGCCCCGGCTTAGGATTTTTAAAAGCGGAAATCTTTTTTTTAGCAGGTCCAGTTTCCCATTGTTGACACCAAAGAATTCAATGGGATTGATGGAGTCGAGGTTGATAACGGTTTCAGTCAAAGTGGCGGATTTTAGGTTTTTAGTTGATTGTTTTCGTTCTCTTCAAATTTAATTCTTTGCTGACGAATATCCTCCAACTTACTTATCAACAACTGTGGGAAAAAAATCCATTTGCTAAAATTTAACGAATATGGCTCTTTGATGTCTGGCTAAGGGATGGCCTTTAAGGCTGCGATGACAGCCATAGGGTCATTTGCGCCAAAAACGGTATTTCCTGCAACCAATACATCGGCGCCAGCCCTGACCAGATCCGCTGCATTGTCCAGTGTTACGCCACCATCAATTTCAATGAGGGTATTGGCGCCATTTTTAATGATGGACTCCTTCAGGCTTTCAACTTTTTTCAACATGGAATGAATGAACTTTTGCCCTCCAAATCCAGGGTTGACGGTCATGATGCATACAAGGTCGGCACCAGCCAAAACCTCATCAATCATTGATATGGGGGTTTGGGGGTTCAGGGCTATGCCTGCTTTCATTCCCAGGTCTTTGATTTGTTGCAGGTTGCGGTGCAAGTGTTTGCATGCCTCTGCATGAACGGTCAGTACATCGGCACCAGCCGCTTTGAAAGCCTCTGCATATTTTTCGGGTTCTTCAATCATGAGATGAACATCACAAACCTTGGTGGTGGCCTTTCTGATGGCAGATATCACCGGAATGCCAAAACTGATATTGGGCACAAACCGGCCATCCATCACATCTAGGTGAAACCACTCCGCTTCAGATTGGTTTACCATTTCGCATGCCTTGTCCAAATGAAGAAAGTCAGCAGCAAGAAACGAAGGGGCTACAATAGGCATGGTATTATTTTTTTAAGTTGTTGAGTGATATGATGGCGCCTTCATGGTCTGGGTCAAGCCTGAGAGTCTCTTGGTAATAAGCGGCAGCTTTTTCGCTATCTTTTTTTTCTTCAAGGCAAAGCCCCAGCCAATAGTATACATCAGGATTTTTGCGGTCAAGATCCATGGCTTTGGACAATGCATCAATGGCCTTGTTGATTTCTTTTGAATGGTAAAGTGAAATTGCCTTTTCTATGTACGCATCAGTAAATGTAAAGTTGCTGATGATGGAGGAGTCAAATGATTTGATGGCCTCCCTGTCATTGCCAGTATTGGCATAAAATAGCCCCTTGATGTAGTGGCCTTTTGCAGCATCCAGGGCTTTTTCACTGTGGGTCATCCTTGTGGCAATCAAGAGTGATTGATCGCTTTTGATGGCAGCCAACAGAGATCCTAGCTGGTTTTCTACTTCCGGTTGTTCCAATTTTAGCCCGAGGGATTGGCTCAGCAGTTGGATGGATTTACCCGTATCTCCCATTTGTAGTTTATTGAAGGCCATTTGGTTGATGAGCTTCACTGAATCAGGATATTTCTCCAACAGCAGTAAACTGGAATCGGCAGCCTTATTGTCTGATAGGGTTTCATTGCTTTTTTTACCGTCGCAAGACGCGTAAAAAAAGGAGAGAAGACCCATCACCAAAAGATGAAACAGCAAGCGCATCTCCAAATTTATGAAATCGTGCCGTTTTATTACAGTTTAATGATAAAACAACAAGGCGAAGGTGTTAAATTGGGCCCCATATAAACCACCTCATCCATGCCAATCCTCAAAACAAGCTATTTTCAGTGTGTCTTTGTTCTGGTCTTTACAGGTCTCAGCAGTGTATTCGCACAGGACAGCCTGCAATATGCGGACGAGTCCCATTTCAAGAACATCCAGCAACTCACATTTGGTGGAGACAATGCTGAAGCTTATTTCAGTTTTGATGGCAAATGGCTGGTTTTTCAGAAGACGAACCCCAAGGAAAACATCCCTTGCGATCAGATTTACATCGGTAAGGTGCCAACAAAGGCTGGAGAAAAGTTTGAACCCAAACTGGTCAGCAATGGTAAGGGCAGGACAACCTGTGGTGCATTTTTGAAGGACAACAAACACATCGTTTTTGCTTCAACACACCTTTCAGATGGGAATTGCCCACCTGTCCCTGACCGCAGCAAATATGGCAACAAATACATATGGCCACTTTATGCAGGATATGATATTTTTATTGCTGACCTCAACGGAAAGATTACAAAGCAACTGACCAATCAACCCGGATACGATGCTGAAGCGACCATTTCTCCTGATGGGAAAACCATGCTCTTCACTTCTACAAGGGATGGGGATATTGACCTTTATACCATGGATTTGAAATCTGGTTCAGTTAAAAGAATCACCAATCAGCTGGGATATGATGGCGGCGCCTGGTACAGCCCTGATGGCACCAAAATCATCTGGCGTGCTTCAAGGCCCACCAGTACAGAAGAAGTGAAAGAATACAAGGACCTGCTCAGTGAGAACCTTGTAGCACCTACCAAGATGGAGGTATGGATTGCCAATGCAGATGGTTCCAACCCCAAGCAGGTAAGCCACCTGGGCCAGGCCAACTGGGCGCCAGCCTATATGCCAGACAGCAAAACCATTATTTTTGCTTCCAACCACGAATACAAAAGAGGATTTCCTTTCAACCTGTATACCATGAACGAAGATGGATCAGGCTTGAAAAAAATCAGCCGCGACAAAGGCTTTGATGCTTTCCCCATGTTCAGCACGGATGGCAAGAAAGTTGTTTTCTGCTCCAACAGGAACAATGGTGGAACAAGGGATACCAATATTTTTGTGGCAGATTGGGTAGACTAAATTACTGCACCGTAGAAACGCCATTGAGGCGGCGAATAAAGTAGATCCGCTTGTTTTCGTGATAATCAGGTGTAGAAGACATAGGGGCCCATTTGACCGGTCTGAAGTCGAAATCGTTCAGTACTTTGAAGGGTTTTGTTTCAAGTCCCTCCGTTTTTATACGGCCGTAGGCAGACAAAATATTAATAAAGTAATACGTCAGTTCAAATCCTTTTAGCATTGATATTGAGGGTTTTACACCCGTTATTGATTTTATTTTTTCGTCAACCTGCGCAGCCCATTGATGTCCGGAAGGAATATTGAATGATGTTGTAAAATAAATGGGGATTCCAGCATAGTTTTTTCCCTGGATTTCTTTCATGCCATCCCACCCCGGCATTCCTATCACCTGAATAATGCCTTTTTTGGGGTAAGCCGATATGGCCTTGGCAAACTGGATTGCAAATTGATCATCCAGGCTGCCTGCAATCAGCACGTTTGTTTTTGTAGTATCCAGGAATGGAACCAGGTCTTCCATCTTGAATTCGAGGTTAAGTAACGCTGTTTTGAATTTGTTCCTATACACCGAAGCCGCATTGAGTTCCCTGAACTGTGTTTCAATTTTATCATCTGCCGCTCCGCTTCTTTTGAACCAAATAACATTGGCATCAGGCCATTTTTTAAAGAGCTGGTTGTGGATGACCTGAATATGGGAGTTGATTTTAGGATTGGCAATGAATACCATGGGGCTTTCCCTGATGCCGCCATCATTGGGATAGGTGGCGCTGACCATGGGTATGTTTTTTTCTTTGGCGATCTGTGCCAGTTCCAGGTAATCGCTCCCGCTTGCTTGAGCGATGATGATATCCAGTGAGTCGAATGTTTTGTTGTTGAGTAGATAAGCAATGGAGCCGGTCTTGCTTTGAATGTCAAACACTTCCATACTCACCTTTGGGCCCGATTGGTTGATGGAGTCAATCGCCATCACTGCACCTTCATAGAATTCCAAACCACTGATGGCCATGCGTGGAAAACTGGTTTGGAGTTTGTACTGGTCTAATGCGTCAAAAGCACTGTCAAGGTATAGGGAAGTAAAAAGACCAACCCTTGTGTTTTTCTTTCCCTGGCCATTGGCCAAAGCCATGCCCAATAAGGCAAACAACAGCAGAAAGGTCTTTTTCATGGGGCTAAATTACAGCATTATTCCCATTCGATGGTTGCTGGCGGCTTACTAGAGATATCGTAAACAACCCGATTGATACCCCTGACCCTGTTGATGATTTCATTGGAAACTTCTCCAAGGAATTCATAGGGGAGGTGAGCCCAGTCAGCTGTCATGCCATCAACCGAAGTCACAGCCCTGAGGGCTACGGTAAACTCATAGGTTCTTTCATCCCCCATAACCCCAACAGACTTGACAGGAAGCAGGATGGCACCGGCTTGCCAAACCTTGTTGTAGAGATCGTGTTTCTTCAGGGATTCTATGTAGATGTTGTCTGCTTCTTGCAAGAGCCTTACTTTTTCTTCTGTGATTTCACCAAGGATACGGATGGCCAGTCCAGGACCTGGAAAAGGATGCCTGAACAGGAGATCGTTCGGAATACCCAGTTCCAAGCCTACTTTCCTTACCT
The DNA here is from genome assembly GCA_903834825.1 of uncultured bacterium. Lineage (GTDB taxonomy): Bacteria > Bacteroidota > Bacteroidia > Chitinophagales > Chitinophagaceae > Pollutibacter. The sequence goes on from CAILKQ010000103.1 coordinate 29,731, forward strand.
CATCCTTGAAGAGATAGCGCAATGGCTCTACCAGGCTGAGTTTCATGGTTTCAGGCAGCCCACCCACATTGTGGTGAGACTTGATCGTAACCGATGGGCCGTGTACCGATACACTTTCGATGACATCCGGGTAGATGGTGCCTTGCCCCAGGAAAGAAATATCCGTCAATGATTGGGCTTCCTGGTCAAAGATTTCAATAAAGGTTCTGCCGATGGCTTTCCTTTTTTCTTCTGGATTGCTCAGACCATTCAGCGCACCATAAAATTCATGTTTTGCATCAACCCCTTTTACATTGAGGTCCAAGACTTCATATGTTTTGAGTACCGCTTCAAATTCGTCTTTTCTCAACAGGCCATTGTCTACAAAAATCCCAAACAGGTTTTTGCCAATGGCCCTGTGGATAAGGGTTGCAGCAACGGTAGAGTCAACGCCACCGCTGAGGCCCATCACCACTTTTTTATCACCGATTTGTTTTTTCAACGCTTCAACAGTGTCTGTGATAAAATGCGCCGGTGTCCAGTCTCCACTGCATCCACAAACCGTATAGAGGAAATTCTGGATGATTTTTTTTCCGTATGCTGAGTGGTATACTTCTGGGTGGAACTGTAGGCCAAATATTTCATGGCAGCCAGGCTCTTCAACCTTGAATGCAGCAATCGGTATAGAGTTTGTTGTTGCCAATAAGGTTGCGTTATCAGGGAGTTCCAAAATGGAATCCCCATGGCTCATCCAGACCTGAGAGGTTTCTGGAACTGAGGCCAGCAACACATTTTCAATATTGGTTTGAAGGATAGCCCTTCCATATTCTCTTTTTTCTGAACGCTCTACACGGCCTCCGAAAGATTTCGCTGTGAGCTGCGCCCCATAACAAATGCCCAAAACATTGCGTTGTCCAGCGATAGCTTTGATGTCCACCTCTGGAGCATTGGGATCATTTACGGAAAATGGTGATCCAGAGAGGATGACCCCCTTCAGCTCTGGGCCGTATTCAATGTTCTTGTGATAGGGTACAATTTCACAATATACATTGGCTTCCCTGACAGCACGGGCAATCAATTGGGTGTACTGAGAACCAAAATCGAGGATGAGAATTTTTTCAGTCATAGATACCAGCAAAGGTAAAGATTTAGGGGAACTGAAGGGTAGGGTAAATAAAAAAAGAACATCCTAGTGGGATGTTCTTTTTAAAAATATTTTCGGAAACTGATTAAGCTGCTTTGCTGGAAACTGCCTTGGTAAGCTTGCTCTTCAGGTTAGCTGCCTTGTTCTTGTGGATAACACCTTTTTTGGCAAGTTTATCGATTTTGCTCAATACACTTGGAAGTGTTTCTGCTGCTGCAGCTGCATCAGTATTTGCGCGAAGATCACGCATCAAGTTACGGGTGGTTTTACCCTGGTAACGGTTTTTTTCTCTGCGCTTAGCTACTTGACGTACATCCTTCTTGGTTGCCTTATGATTTGCCATCTTTATTTTTTCTTTTAAACGGGATGCAAATGTAACACTTTTCCCGATATCTTCCAAAATTAAGCCTTTTTTAGAAGAAAATGATTGATTTATAGTTGAAGATTCCTGTTATTTTTTAAGTTCAAATGAACGATATTTGCGCATAGTTTTGTCATTCAACCTTTTAGCATCTTCCCATGAAGGATTTTTCTTACATAACCTCATCTCATCCGTCTTATATTGAGCAGCTGTATCAGGACTTTTCCCGTTCCCCCGAAAGCATAGACCCAGATCTGCGCAAATTCTTTGAAGGTTTTGATTTTGCAGTGACCCAGCGTGAGGTTATACCATCCATGGCTGACGTTGCAGCCGGTGGAGATCTCGACTGGAGGAAAGAATTGGGCGTTTACCGCCTTATCCTGGGGTATAGGAACAAAGGCCATCTGATCGCCAAAACCAACCCTATACGTGAGAGAAAAGACAGGGGAGCAAACCTTGATCTTGGATTTTTCGGACTGTCTGAAGCCGACATGGATGCTGATTTTTATGCAGGCAACCTGATTGGCCTTGGAACAGTAACGCTTAGAGAGATACAATCCCACTTGATAAAATGCTATGCAAACCATGTTGGCATAGAGTTCAAATACATCAGCAGCCAGGAGAAAATCAACTTTCTTACCGATGAAATGGAAACCAAGTTTCCCCGTCCGCTTTCGTTGGAAAAGAAAACAAGGATCCTTGAGAAACTGAACCAGGGCGTTATTTTTGAGAAATTCCTTCATACAAAATACATTGGACAAAAGCGGTTTTCACTTGAAGGTGGAGAAACAACCATTGCGGCATTGGATGCCATGATCAATATAGCCAGTGATCAAGGGGTTCAGGAAGTGGTTATAGGCATGGCACACCGAGGAAGGCTCAATGTTTTGGCCAATATCATGGGCAAGACCTATGAGCACATCTTCAGCGAATTTGAAGGCAAGTCAAAGCCAGACCAAACCATGGGAAGCGGTGATGTTAAATACCATCTCGGCTACGGCAGTAAGGTTGTCACGCTTTCTGGCAAGTCGATTTCTCTGAAATTGATGCCCAATCCCTCACACCTTGAGGCCGTTGATCCTGTAGTACTGGGATTTTCAAGGGCCAAGGCCGATGCCATGTATGCAAGCCAGTACGACTCCATTTTACCCGTATTGATCCATGGTGATGCCTCCATCGCCGGGCAGGGTATTGTATACGAAATACTGCAGATGTCTGGATTGGATGGCTACTCAACAGGTGGTACCATTCATTTTGTCATCAACAACCAGATCGGATTCACCACTGATTTTGAAGATGCCAGGACTGCCGACTACTGTACTTCACTGGCAGCCATGGTGCATGCACCTGTTATGCACGTCAATGGGGACGATCCTGAAGCGGTTGTCAAGTGCATGGAAATTGCCATACGGTATAGACAGCAATTCAACAGTGATGTTTTCATTGATATGGTCTGTTACAGAAAGCATGGCCACAACGAAGGCGATGATCCCAAGTTTACCCAGCCACATCTTTATTCAATCATCGAGAAACATCCCAATCCGAGGGAAAATTATGTTGCTCATTTGCAGAAGCATGAAAACCCGGAAATCCAGTCCATGGCCAAAGACATGGAAAAGAAGTTCTGGAGTGATTTGCAGGAGCGCTTGGATGAGGTAAAACAACACCCGTTGCCATATCATTATCAAGCGCCAGAGCTGGTTTGGAAAACCATGAAAAAGGCTGTGGCTGAAGACTTTGACGCATCACCATCTACCGCTATTGATGCTGTGCAATTCAAAACCCTTTTTGAAGCCATCATGTTGATTCCGGAGGGTTTCAAGCCGTTGAAAAAAATCGAGAAACTTTTGCAAGACAAACAGGGCTTGTTGGAGAAAGAGAACAAGGTGGATTGGGCAACAGGAGAATTGCTGGCTTACGCGAGTTTATTGGCAGATGGGAAAGAAGTAAGGATGAGTGGGCAGGATGTAAAGCGGGGAACCTTTAGCCACAGGCATGCAGTCTTGTTGGATGAAAATACTGATCAGCAATACAACAGGCTTGAAAATATTCCGGGTGCTAAAGGAAAATTCAGGATTTATAATTCCCTCTTGAGTGAGTATGGGGTCCTTGGATTTGAATATGGATATGCATTGGCCAATCCGGAAGTGTTGGTGCTTTGGGAAGCTCAATTCGGAGACTTTTCCAATGGTGCGCAAACCATGATTGACCAGTTCATCTCTGCAGCCGAGCAAAAATGGAACAGGATGAACGGACTGGTCATGTTGCTCCCGCACGGTTACGAAGGCCAGGGCCCCGAGCACAGCAGTGCCCGCATGGAAAGGTTCCTGCAGATGTGTGCGGAATTAAACATGGTGATCACCAATGTCACCACTGCAGCCAACTTGTTCCATGCACTCAGGCGTCAATTGACATGGCAGTTCAGGAAGCCGATGATCAACTTCTCACCCAAGGCCAACCTCAGGCATCCGGGTACCTATTCAACCGTTGCTGAATTCACCAGCAGTGGATTCCAGGAACTGATTGACGATACAGTTGATGCATCAGCGGTAAAGCAAGTCTTGTTCTGCACAGGTAAAATATATTTTGACCTGCATGATTATAGGGTAAAGAATGCCATAGGAAATGTTGCCATTGTTCGCCTTGAGCAGGTTTATCCATTGCCCGTCAAGCAACTTGAAGCAGCCAAGAAAAAGTATGGCAATGCAGCATGGACTTGGGTTCAGGAGGAACCGATGAACATGGGTGCTGCTTCATTCTTGCGCATGAATTTGGATGCAATTGCCTTCAACATCATTGCAAGAACTGCCAGTGCTGCAACTGCAACTGGTTTCAACAAGGTGCATGCTGCTGAGCAAGAGGAAATCATTAAAAAGGCCTTTTCATTTTAAATTTGGATGAGCAAAATTTTCAAAAAATTGTTATGATAGAAATTAAAGTGCCAACAGTAGGAGAGTCGATCAGTGAGGTAAGCCTTGCAAAATGGCTGAAAAAAGATGGACAGTGGGTTGAGCGGGATGAAGTGCTTGCTGAAATCGAAAGTGAAAAAGCCACCTTTGAAATCAACGCAGAGCAGGCGGGCATCCTTACAATTAAGGTACAGGAAGGAGATACCCTTGCTATCGGAGATATTGTTTGTTCGATTGATGAGAAAGCTGAAAGGCCTGCTGATCTTCCAGTAGAAGCCAAAGCAGAAAAAACTGCTACTGCTTTAACGCCGGAGCCAGCAACTGCTGCCAAATCCGACGTTAAGACCAGCCCTGTAGCTGCTGCCATCATTGCTGATAAAAAGGTTGATGCCAAAGGCATTGCAGCTACTGGTACAGGTGGTAAAATCCTCAAACAGGATGTGATGGATGCCATTTCAAATCCAGGCAGAAAGCCAGGTGCAGAAATGTTTACCAGGGGAGAGCGCAAAGAGAAAATGACCCAACTGCGCAAGACCATTTCACGCAGATTGGTTGAAGCGAAAAATACTACGGCCATGCTCACCACCTTCAATGAAGTGGACATGGGTTTTGTGATGGAAGTGAGGGCCAAATACAAAGACAAGTTCAAGGAAAAGCATGGTGTGGGTCTCGGGTTCATGAGCTTTTTCACCAAGGCTTGTGCCTATGCGTTGCAGGAGTTTCCTGCAGTAAATGGCTATCTCAGCAATGAGGAACTCATTTACCACGATTATTGCGATATTTCAATTGCAGTCTCCGCCCCCAAGGGATTGGTGGTTCCCGTGATCAGGAATGCCGAGTCTTTGTCCATGGCAGATATTGAAAAGAAAGTAGTAGAATTGGCCACCAAAGCAAGAGACAACAAACTCACCCTAGAAGAAATGCAGGGTGGTACTTTCACCATCACCAATGGCGGCGTGTTTGGATCATTGCTCAGTACACCCATCATCAACATACCACAATCTGCCATCCTCGGTATGCACAAGATCGAGGAACGTGCAGTGGTCATCAAGGGTCAGATTGTTGCAAGACCAATGATGTACCTGGCATTGAGTTATGATCACCGCATCATCGACGGAAAGGAAAGCGTCGGCTTCCTTGTGAAGGTGAAGGAATTGCTGGAAAATCCCGAATTATTGTTGTTCGGAAAGGATCCAGTCAAGACCCTCTTGGAGCTATGATCAGATCCTAAACCTTTAAAATATTACGATGAGTGCATATTACCATTCATACCAAAGTACTGCCTCATCGATTCTCGGTTCCTTTTCCTTCAAGGAGTCTTTTCCTGTATACCTGAAAAAATTCTTCAAGCAGCACAAGAAATACGGTTCGCGCGACAGAAAAATCATTGCCGACCTCTGCTTCGGGTTTTTCCGGATCGGCAATACAGCCACTTCGTTTAGCATCGTTGAGCAAATGATGATGGGCTATTTTCTCACCCATGACTTTGATGGAGGATACCTGGCATTTGCCAATCCCGACTTGGCGGATAAGATTGGAGAAAATATCGAAGTTAAAATTGGAATCATCGAGCAACAATTCAGCGGATTCAACCTCGCAGAACTTTTCCCCAGTCATTCTTCCATTTCAGCCGCTATTGACCAACATGATTTTGCTTTGCATCATTTAAGGAAGCCATCTTTTTTTCTTCGCGTCAGGCCACTCAAAAGAGAGAAGGTACTTGCAGCATTGAAAGCCCAATCCATTCCTGCAAAACTGGTTGGGGATATTGCCATAAGGATTGATGCGAATGTTGATGTTGAGAAACTGATTGATCTTGATGTTGATGCAGTGGTACAAGACATCAGTTCCCAGAAAACAATCAGCCTGCTTGCTGATTTGCCTGCGCATCCAACCACTATTTGGGATGCCTGTGCAGGCAGTGGCGGAAAATCCATCATGCTGGCAGACCGCTACAGGAAAGTAGGGTTGTATGTTTCTGATATAAGAGAAGAAATTCTTGAGGAATTGGAACGCCGTTTTAAACTTGCCGGCATTGTGGCCCAAAAACTTTTTTGCACAGACCTTCAGCATCCCATGTCAACCCAGGTAGCCAAGTCTAATCTCCCTGAGGGTGGTGTTGACCTGATTGTTGCCGATGTTCCTTGCAGTGGCTCAGGAACATGGGGTAGAACCCCGGAGTTGTTGCGTTCCTTTGATGAAACCATGATCAGCGAATACCAGTTCATGCAAAAGAGTATTGTAGCAAGGCTGCCTTCACAATTGAAGCCTGGCGGGCATCTTCTCTATATTACCTGTTCTGTTTTTAAAGAAGAGAATGATGAGGTGGTTGATTACATTGAAGAATCGCTGGGTCTTACCCTGGTAAGAAAGGAGATGATATCCGGAATCAATGAAGGCGGTGATCATTTGTTTGCAGCACTCTTTACTTCATGATTCTCAGGGTTCCTGCACCAATGCCGTCCTTATAAGACAATATGTATTGACCGGAACCTTGAATTCCAAGGCCATTCACATTGAAAAAATAGTATTCATTTTCCAACACATCGTAGGAAAGGTTTCTGATCATTTTTCCATCCATAGACAGCAATTGAACCAATAATTTTCCATTGGTCTTTCCATTGTAAACAATGGTAAATTGGTCAGTCATGGGGTTGGGATAAATCCTGAGCCTGTCAGTCTTGAGGATGCCTTTGGCTTTTCTGCTATTCCTTTCTTTTTCAAGCATCTCGTAGGCCAGGCGCATGTTGGGAATGCCATACCCCGTGCGAACATCCGGGTTGCTGTAACGGTCCCCACTTTTTCTTACTGCTGCAATGATTTCCTTGTTAGAAAACTCCGGGAATGCCTGCCATAGGCAAGCAACCAAACCGGCAATATTGGGATTGGAAAAGGATGTGCCATTTCCTTGCGCGACAGTTCCATTGGTGCTGATAAGAAATGTATTCCAACCCACAGAAGCAATATCTGGCTTGACCCTGTTGTCTGAAGAAGGGCCATAGCTTGAAAATGGTGCAATTTGTTTGAAGCTGTTCACCGCTCCAACGGCCAAAACGTCAATACCATCTGCGGGTGCAATGAGGTATTTCCAGGCACTGCTTCCTGAGTTACCAGCGCTGTTCATCACAATCATTCCTTTGTTGCTTGCCATTGTGGCTCCCCTGGTGATCATGGTTTTTTTGCCATTCATGTCTGCGTACGTGTAATTGAAACTGGCATCATCAAATGTATTGTAACCCAGCGATGAGCTGATCATTTGAACGCCGATGCTGTCGGCTCTCTCTGCAGCGGCCAGCCAATTTTGTTCTTCAACAGGAAATTCTGATGCGACATCCTCAGTTCTAAAAAGATAGTAGGATGATGCTGGAGCAGTTCCTACGAATGCACCTGGAAGATTGGCCGCAAGGATGGAAAGGCATTGCATGCCATGGGCATCGTCTTCATTTACAGATGCATTGTTGTCTACAAAATCCCAGGTCATTTTCAGTTGTCCGTTGATTTTGAGGCTATCGAATGCTGCAATGTTTTGGTATTTGAAAAAGCCTGCGTCCAACACTGCAATCTTTATTCCATTCCCCTGAAACCCTTTGTTGTGGAGGAATTCACCCTCATGGATATTGACTTGCTTGATGCTGTTGCCGTAGTTGAGTGTGGTGGCTTTTGTTGAAGCAACTGTTTGTTTGAGATTGGTTTCTGTGATGGTCTCAATGAACTTTTCTTCACTATTTGCATTGGGGCGGTTTGCGATCGGGAATCTTTTTTTGACGAAGGGGAATTGGGATATCTTGTTCAGCGCAGCCTGGTCGGAGGTTTTGATGAGTACCTGGTTCAGCCATTTTGAACTGTTGAGGATTTCTACCTTTCCTGCCTTGGCTATGCTATCGAGGTATACTTTTGAAACAGGAAGATCAGTGCTATCGATGGCAATATTGAATTGTTTTCTTCTGGCAATGGTCTCTGTAGAAAGAAATGTTTGGGGATTGGATAAGGAGTGGACGGTCCCTTTCTTATCTGTTAATTCAATGATGTGCCTTGTGTATTGTGCTTGCCCAATGGCAAAAAATCCCTGCAACAAGATGGCTAGAAAAATAGCTTTCATGTTGAATTAAAAGTTATGTCCAGTGATGGTAAGCCTAATGCCATAGCTGTTGGCTTCGTAGTATCCTCCTGGAGAACTTGCGTTGGGTGGTTGCCATGCCTCATGCAGGAATTCCTTGAATATCAGCCCTATGCTTTTTGAATAGACTTCTTTTGAATGATTGATCTCAAAATAGAATTTCTTGTCAGCAGCATTTCCGGAGGTATCACTTCTTTGGTTGACTGTTACCGTTTCTGTATAGGAAATTCCATTTGCAGTGAACGATCGCCTTACATTTTCATAGGTATACCTCCAATCGGCCAGGTATTGCAATGATGAGATACCCGCAGTATTGATGTAGGCATTTCCTTTCCAGTTGAATCCGTTGGATATGGGTTCAACCATTTTCAGGTAACGCTGGTTGTCTTGCACGAGTTCAAGCCTGGTGCTGTCATAGGTAACCAGGTAAGACATCAGGTCTTTCCATTTTGTGGTATCCGTACTGCTTCTGATGGTTCTTTTGATCTTATAAGATGGCCTTCCCAGGTTATCCGTGATGAGTGAATCAATCTTATCCTGGATGACGTAGGAGTGGACCTCTTTTTTTGTACCGAGACTGAGGTAAACGGTTGAATCCAATCTGTAGTTGATGTAATTTCCCACTTTAAGCGGAAAATAGTCCTTGATTTTTTCCGTTTTGAACACAGCGGACTCTTTCTCGCATGCCATCAGCAGAAAGATGATGAAAAAATAAATTATGCTTTTGCTTTTCAGCATTATTGATCAGTTCTTTGGATGATACCCCCGCCAATCACATCGTCACCTTCATAAAATACTGCAGATTGACCTGGTGCAATGCCTTTGGCATTTTCATAGAATGAAACGCGAATACCGGTATCATTATTATGCAGCGTACCAGCACTTCCCATGTCTTTGTAACGAATTCTGATGGTTGCTTCCATTCCATCATTGATTCCGGCATACTTGATGTAATTCATTTTGGCCACATGCA
>CAILKQ010000104.1 GCA_903834825.1 uncultured bacterium
TCAGAAAGCTCATTGAAAGGGGTATCGTAAAGACCGTAAAATCAGCCCGCAAGCTGGTTGACCGCAAGGAAGCGATCGTATGGGATATCCTCGAAAACATATTGAAAGGTCATCCGATCATGCTGAACCGTGCCCCAACACTGCACCGTTTGTCAATCCAGGCCTTCCAGCCTAAATTGGTCGAAGGAAAGGCCATCCAGCTTCACCCGCTGGTTTGTTCTTCTTTCAACGCCGACTTTGACGGTGACCAGATGGCGGTACACGTACCACTCAGCCATGCTGCTGTTCTTGAAGCACAGCTGTTGATGCTGGCTTCACACAATATCCTCAACCCACAAAATGGTACGCCCATCACCCTTCCTTCTCAGGACATGGTTCTTGGCTTGTATTACATCACAAAGGGCAAGTACAATACCGACGTTGATGTTGTGAAAGGAGAGGGAATGCGTTTCTACAGTGCTGAGGAAGTCATTATTGCCTACAATGAGGGCAAGGTTGACCTGCATGCTTATATCAAGGTGAGAACCAATGTAAGGAATGAAGCAGGTATCTTGGAGTTTAAACTGCTTGAAACAACCGTGGGTCGTGTTCTTTTCAACCAAACAGTTCCAAGCCAAGTTGGTTTTGTGAATGCATTGCTTACCAAAAAGAGCCTTCGCGAAATCATTGGTAACATCATTAAAATTACCAACGTTCCAACCACAGCCAAATTCTTGGATGCGATCAAGGAACTTGGATTCCGCATGGCCTTTAGGGGTGGATTGTCTTTCAATATCCAGGATCTTGTGTTGGATGTGCCTAAAGATGCGATGATTGACCAGGCTTCCGGAGAAGTTAAGGAAGTATGGGATAATTACAACATGGGATTGATCACCAACAACGAACGGTATAACCAGATCATTGATATTTGGTCAAGGGTCGATACAAAAGTTACAGAAGCACTCATCCGTGCGATGGCAACTGACAAACAGGGCTTCAACTCTGTGTACATGATGCTTGATTCTGGAGCGAGGGGTAGCAAGCAGCAGGTTAAGCAGCTTGCCGGTATTCGCGGACTCATGGCCAAACCACGAAAAAGTGGTTCATCAGGTTCTGAAATCATCGAAAATCCGATTCTTTCCAACTTCAAAGATGGTCTGAGTGTATTGGAATACTTCATCTCTACCCACGGTGCCCGCAAGGGTCTTGCGGATACGGCCCTTAAGACGGCTGATGCCGGTTACCTGACCCGTCGTCTGGTAGACGTTGCACAAGATGTAATCATTACAGAAGAGGATTGCGGAACACTGAGGGGTATTGCCACCAGTGCATTGAAGGACAACGAGGACATTGTTGAACCATTGTACGACAGGATCCTCGGTAGGACTTCACTTCACAACGTGTACGATCTTCAGTCAGATGAGCTACTGGTTGGTGCTGGTCAGAAGATTGATGAAGATACTGCCAAGAAAATTGAAGATTCTGGAATTGAGACCATTGAAATACGCTCTGTACTCACTTGCGAGAGCAAACGTGGATGCTGTGTGAAATGCTATGGTCTTAACCTCGCTACAGGAAATATTGCCCAGCGTGGTGATGCAGTCGGTATCATTGCTGCACAATCAATCGGTGAACCGGGTACACAGCTTACCCTCCGTACCTTCCACGTAGGTGGTGTTGCGGGATCTGCTTCTGTTGAATCACACCTCATTGCCAAATTTGATGGTGAAGTGCAGTTTGACGGGCTTCGTACAGTCAAGGCCAAAAACAACGATGGAAAAGACATCCTGATTGTTATCGGTCGTACGGCTGAAATGAGGATCATGGACGTGAAGAACGACCGTGTAATGATCACCAATAACGTTCCTTATGGTTCTGTTCTTGCCATCGCCGATGGAAAGAAAGTTGCCAAGGGGGATATCATCTGCACATGGGATCCGTTCAACAACGTTATCGTTGCTGAAATCGCAGGTCAGATTGCCTTCGACAATGTTATCGATGGTGTTACATACCGCGAAGAAGCCGATGAGCAAACAGGACACAGGGAGAAAGTGGTCATTGAGTCCAAAGACAAAACAAGAATTCCTTCACTCAAGATATTGGGTAAGGATGAAAAAACATACAACCTTCCCGTTGGATCACATATTGTTATTGAAGAGGGAGATCAGGTAACTGCCGGTCAGGTATTGGTGAAGATTCCAAGGGTCCTCGGTAAGCTGAGGGATATCACTGGAGGTCTTCCAAGGGTAACTGAACTCTTTGAAGCAAGGAACCCAGGAAACCCTGCCGTTGTTTCTGAGATTGATGGTGTGGTTAGCTTCGGTGCCATCAAGCGTGGTAACCGTGAGATCACTGTTGAGGCAAAAGATGGTATCGTTAAAAAATACCTCGTTACCCTCACACGCCAGATTCTTGTTCAAGATGGAGACTTTGTAAAAGCCGGTACGCCAATGTCTGATGGACAGGTTGCACCGGATGATATCCTTTCTATCAGAGGTCCATTTGCCGTACAAGAGTATGTTGTAAATGAGATCCAGGAGGTATATCGTTTGCAAGGTGTGAAAATCAATGATAAGCACGTTGAAGTAATAGTTCGTCAAATGATGAGAAAGGTTGAAATCGTTGATCCGGGTAATACCCGTTTCCTTGAGGGAGATCTTGAAGATCGTTTCGATTTCAATATTGAGAATGATTGGATTTATGACAAGAAAGTTGTTGTGGAGCCAGGTGATTCAGAAGTCTTGAAAGCAGGTCAGATTGCAAGCTTGCGCGAAATAAGGGAAGAAAATTCCATCCTTCGCAGGGCCGACAGAAAGCTCGTTGAATTCCGAGATGCAGAAGCAGCCACTTCAAGGCCGGTTCTCCTCGGTATCACCAAAGCTTCTCTTGGAACACAAAGCTGGATTTCTGCCGCATCATTCCAGGAAACCACCAAGGTACTTTCATCTGCCGCCATCCAAGGTAAAGTGGATGACATGCTTGGACTCAAAGAAAACGTTATCACAGGACACCATATCCCAGCTGGTACTGGCTTGAGGGATTATGAGAACATTCTGGTAGGTAGCAAGGAGGAATATGAACTCCTGCAAACCACCCGAGAAGTGATGAGCTTTGATGAGGAAGAATAAAACACTCAAAGGGAGCAGGCAACTGCTCCCTTTTCATATTGTACTATTAAATTAAACCAATGAACCAAAAACTAATCAACATTATTCTGGGTGCAGGTATTGCAATATTGCTTTTCCTCCAATTGAAAAACGCAGGCAATGCAGGTGGTGCATCATCTGTAAAATCTGATACTGCAATGGCCCTTAAATTGGCCTACGTAGATCTTGACAGCATTCAGGAAAAATATGTTTTCTACAAAGAGAAAATGCAGGAGTTTGAGAAAAAGAAAGAAGCTGCAGATAGAGACCTCAACAACGCTTTCCAGAAAATAGAAGCCGAAAAAAATGCGTTCGCCCAAAGAGGAAATGCAATTACACAGGCAGAGTATGAAAATTTCCAAAGGGTTTACCAGTCAAAAATGCAGAACCTTGACCAGCAAAAACAAATACTTGAAAACAGTATTGCTGCTGAAGGTGCAAAAACCATGGAAGACCTGAAAAAAAGAATCAATAATTTTCTGGTTGAGTACAACAAGAAACAGGCCTACAGTTATATCTTCTCTTATTCCGCTGCACTCAACATCCTGTTTTACAAGGATCCTGCACAAGACATCACCAATGAGGTTGTTGCTGGACTTAATGCAGCGTATAATAAATCTGGCGATAAAAAATAATTTTAGCATCGAATTTCATACCTTAAATCCCGGTTAACTGCCGGGATTTTTATTACCAAACCAACGCTATGTCACAGCAAAACGAATTCAAACCAAGCCTCGGCCTGCTCGATGCAACAATGGTTGTTGCCGGTTCAATGATTGGATCAGGAATTTTCATTGTAGGAGCAGATATCACGAGAAATGTTGGCAGTGCAGGATGGATGATCGCCGTATGGCTGATCACAGGCATCATGACCATTATTGCGGCCACCAGTTATGGAGAACTGAGTGCCATGTACCCCAAGGCAGGTGGGCAATACGTCTATCTCAAGGAAGCCTATAATCCATTGGTTGGCTTTCTTTACGGCTGGAGTTTTTTTGCTGTCATCCAAACAGGAACCATAGCCGCTGTTGGTGTGGCCTTTGCGAAATTTGCTGGCTATTTCTTCCCGGCATTGAACATGCAGGAGCAAAATATCCTCTTCACATTAGGCACTGTTAAAATATATCCTGCACAGCTGGTTTCGATTGCCGTGGTTTTTTTGTTGACACAGATCAATACTCGCGGTGTCAAAGAAGGCAAAATCATCCAAACAACTTTTACTGTTTCCAAATTGCTGGCATTGTTTGGACTGATTCTATGTGGCTTTCTTTTTGTTGACCAGAGCCACTGGACGGAGAACTGGGCAACAGGAATGAATTCACAAAAGGCGTTGATTGCCGATGATGGATCCATCACCTGGGAAGCCATAGGCGGCATCACTTTGTTGGGTGCAATTGCAGCTTCCATGGTGGGCTCCATTTTCAGCAGCGATTCCTGGAACAATGTAACCTTCATTGCTGGTGAAATCAAGAATCCCAAGCGCAACATAGGGCTCAGCCTGTTCCTTGGAACCCTGATTGTAACCATCATCTACATCGCTGCCAACCTCATGTACCTGAATGTTTTACCGATGGCCCAGATTGCCAAACCCGAAGAAGACCGGCTTGCGGTAGCTGCAGCCAGTGTTATCTTTGGATCTGCAGGCCGGGCCATGATTGCTGTATTGATCATGGTTTCTACCTTCGGCTGTATCAATGGACTTGTCATGGCAGGTGCAAGGGTATATTATACCATGGCCCAGGATGGTTTGTTTTTCAAGCAAGCCGCAACACTCAACAAGAATGCTGTTCCTCAATGGGCCCTTTGGAGCCAGGCGGTTGTTGCAGCGCTGCTTTGTCTCAGTGGCCGGTATGGAGAATTGCTTGACATGGTTTCTTTTGTTGTCGTCATATTTTATGTGCTTACCATCATTGGTATTTTTATCCTGAGAAAGAAAAAGCCTGAGATGGAAAGACCCTACAAAGCCTTCGGTTATCCGGTTCTTCCTTTGATCTATGTGCTCATGGGAACGAGCTTCTGTATATTGCTGGTCATGTTCAAGCCCGAGTATACCTGGCCTGGATTGATCATCACCCTTTTGGGGGTTCCACTCTATTTCTTCGCCGTCAGATCGGCCAAAGCATAGGATGAAGAATACGGCCATCATTGTAGCTGGTGGATCCGGCAGCCGGATGGGCGCTGATTTGCCCAAACAATTCTTGCGGATTGAAGGAAAACCTGTTTTCTTGTATTCCATTGATGCTTTTCTGCAGGCTTACAATGACATGAGGATCATCCTGGTGATGCCTTCAACGTATGCTGACTTGGCCCAATCTATCCTTGAAGAATTCGGGTATCCCTCTTCCATTGAAATCGTTGTGGGAGGCGAGACCCGTTTTCATTCAGTTAAAAACGGATTAGGGATGGTTTCAGAAGATTCACTCATTTTTATACACGATGCTGTCCGATGTCTGGCAAGCCCTGCATTGATCAGAAGGTGTGGAGATGCTGCAGCTAAAGCGGGTTCAGCCATTCCAGTTATTCCGGTAAGGGATAGCATCCGTAAGAAGGATGAGGCATCAAGTTGTTCTGTAGTGGTTCCCAGAGACGGTTTATATATCGTCCAAACCCCACAGGTATTTGTGGGGGGAGTAATTTTGAAGGCCTTTGAATTGCCTTATGATGCAGGCTTTACCGATGAAGCGAGTGTTTTGGACGCATCTGGTCAGCATGTTAATCTTGTGGAAGGGGAAGAGGGCAATACAAAAATCACCTTCCCCGATGATTTGGCATTTGCAGCCTGGAAATTATCACTCCGAAAAGAAAGTTGATCAGTTGTTTGCTGTGTTCAATTTAGCACGAGCAATTTTATCCAGTATTTGATGGGCCACTTCCAGTGCCATAAATCCGTCATGTTCTGAAACGATGGTAGGTGTGTTGTTCACAATCGCGTTCCTGAATGCAGAAAGCTCTGCCTTGATGGCATTGATGTTGATGGGTTCTGGGTTTTCAACAGCAATGGTACGGGTTCCGTTGGGGGTTTCAATATCAAAACTGAAAAGGTCCTCATTGTCATCCTCGCCTTTGAGCCGGATGATTTCTGTTTTTTTGTCCAGGAAATCGATTCCTATGTAGGCATCTTTTTGAAAAAGGCGCATCTTTCTCATTTTTTTCATGGAGATGCGGGAAGATGTAAGGTTGGCAACGCAACCATTAAGAAACTCTATCCTTACATTGGCAATATCTGGCGTTTCAGTCATGACCGCAACACCACTGGCAGATATGTTTTTGATCTCACTTTTAACGAGGTGAAGGATGATGTCAATATCATGAATCATGAGGTCGAGGATTACACTTACCTCAGTACCCCTCGGATTGAATTGTGCGAGCCTGTGCACTTCTATGAACATGGGGTTTATTTCCTTACCCTTCAACGCAACAAAGGCAGGATTGAACCGCTCTACATGCCCCACCTGGAATTTTACCTTGGCCTCTTCAACCAGTTTCAGCAATTTTCTCGCTTCTTCCATGTTATTGGCCAGGGGCTTCTCAACAAATACATGTTTGCTTTTGCGCAAAGCCAATTCACAAACCGGAAAATGGAATTGGGTAGGAGTAATCACGTCTGCTGCATCAATTTCATCCATCAGCAACTCCATGTCAGTAAACCGCTTTATTCCAAACTTTTCAGCAACAGCTTCTGCTGTCTCATCATTGGGGTCGTAAAAACCAATGATTTCTGCTCCAGCAATTTCTTTCCAATTGCTGATGTGAAATTTGCCAAGATGCCCAACCCCAAATATGCCAATCTTTAACATGATAAGACAAAGGTAGGGAAAGTTGAAATGCGGAGATGATTGCGGATAATTGATTAACGGGTCGTTCTGAAAAGGTTTGATGGTGTTATTTGCTGTTCATGTTTGAACAGTTTTGGCACATAGAATATGGTTTCATAATCGGCATTCTCGATTTTATTTAAGGTCCATTTTAAATATTTAAACTATTGAAAATCAATAGAATCAAGGGTATTGGTAGGTTCTAACAACTTCCAAATTTCATTTTAATATTTATTTTTTAAAATAGTTGTTTTAAATAGCAAATGAATGAAACAAAACCCCTAATTTTGCACTCCCAATTCGGTTTGGGCAGTTTTGCAAGAAGCTGAAAGATCTTTGAAAGTTTGGAAAGCAGTAACACTCAATTAACCGTCGCAAGATGGTTAGAGGTAAGGTAAGACGCATTATTATTTTTTTTTGAATTTGAGCAATCAATTTCTACATTATTTACAATGGAGAGTTTGATCCTGGCTCAGGATGAACGCTAGCGGCAGGCTTAATACATGCAAGTCGTGGGGTAGCGCAGTGTAGCAATACATGGGCGACGACCGGCA
>CAILKQ010000105.1 GCA_903834825.1 uncultured bacterium
ACCGATGTGGTCATCGGCATTGGCGCCTTTGATGCGCACATGGGGGCTGTGGGTGGTCAGATCGAACCCTATCACCTGAGCAAGGTCATGGGCACTTCCACCTGCGACATGATGGTGGTTCCTGCCGCTGAAATCGGCAGCCAATGCGTCAAAGGAATTTGTGGCCAGGTGGATGGCTCCATCATTCCGGGAATGATAGGACTGGAAGCAGGACAATCTGCCTTCGGCGATGTCTACGCATGGTACAGATCGCTCCTTGAATGGCCAACCAAAACCCTTTTGGAAGATTCCAGCATCATCGATAAAGCCACTGCTGCAAAACTGCTGGAGGAAATCAGCGACAAACTGATCAGCAGCCTGTCAGCAGCAGCAAAAGGCCTGCCCCTTGACCCTGATGGCATCATCGCCTTGGACTGGCTCAATGGAAGAAGAACACCCGATGCCAACCAGGAACTCAAGGCCGCTATCACGGGTTTGTCCCTCGGCAGCGATGCTCCCAAAATTTTCAGGGCACTGGTGGAAGCCACTTGCTTTGGCGCAAGGGCGATTGTAGAACGTTTTATCGAAGAAGGCATCCCCGTCAAAGGCCTGATTGGCCTGGGCGGTGTTGCCAAAAAATCTCCCTATATCATGCAAATGATGGCGGACGTGATGAACATGCCCATCCGCATCCACAAAAGCGACCAGACCTGTGCCCTCGGGGCTGCCATGTTTGCTGCAACGGCTGCCGGCATCCACCCAACCGTGGAAATCGCCATGAACGCAATGGGCAGTGGATTTGAAAAAACGTATCTTCCCAACCAAGACCTTACCGGCCTCTATGATGGCCGCTACAACCAATACAAACAACTGGGAAAATTCCTGGAACAATGAGCAACCATACCGCTATACAACAAGAAGCCTTTGAGGCCAACATGCAGCTGCCCAAACTGGGTTTGGTGCTCTTCACTTTCGGCAACGTGAGTGTGGCCGACCGCGAAAAAGGGATTTTCGCCATCAAGCCCAGTGGCATCCCCTACGCGGAACTGACTCCCGAAAAAATGGTGATAGTTGATTTTGATGGCAATACCCTTGAAGGAGACCTGCGTCCTTCATCAGACACAAAAACACACGCCGTGTTGTACAAACACTGGGAAAAAATTGGCGCCATCGTCCATACCCATTCCACCTATGCAACCGCCTGGGCCCAATCCCTGCGGGACATCCCCATCTTTGGCACCACCCATGCAGACCACAATACCGTAGACATTCCCTGTGCAGCGCCGATGGATGATGCCATGATTGCAGGCAATTATGAATACGAAACGGGATTCCAGATCATGAACTGCTTCAAGGAAAAAGGCCTCAGTTATGAAGAAGTGGAAATGATGATCGTGGGTAACCATGCCCCATTTACCTGGGGAAAGAATGGCGACAAAGCAGTGTACAATGCAGCAGTGCTGGAGCAGGTGGCCAAAATGGCCTGGTTAACAGAACAGATCAACCCGAATGCACCAAGGCTCAAGGAAGCGCTGATCAAAAAACATTACGAAAGAAAACATGGCCCAGACAGCTATTACGGCCAATAACCCTTAACCACAAAGCAACAATGAGCTTACCCAATTTGAAAAGTTTTGAAGTCTGGTTTGTAACAGGCAGCCAGCACCTCTACGGACCTGAAACCTTGCTACAAGTGGCAGAGCATTCCGAAAAAATTGCCTCCACACTGGATAAGTCCAAAAAAAATCCTTTGCGCGTGGTGTTCAAGCCCGTGGTAAAGTCTCCGGAAGAAATCCATCAATTGTGTGCTGAAGCCAATGCCTCCAAAACCTGTATCGGCATCATTGCCTGGATGCATACTTTTTCGCCGGCAAAAATGTGGATCAACGGCCTCAAGATCCTGCAAAAACCGCTTTGCCATTTGCATACGCAATTCAACCGCGATATCCCCTGGGGGAAAATCGATATGGACTTCATGAACCTGAACCAATCGGCCCATGGCGACAGGGAGTTCGGGTTCATCATGAGCCGGATGCGGATTGACCGCAAGGTGGTTACGGGCCACTGGCAAGACCCTGCATTGCACGAGGAATTGAACATGTGGTGCCGTGCAGCAGCGGGATGGAACGATCTCCAGGGTGCCAATTTTGTGCGGTTTGGCGACAACATGCGCCAGGTTGCGGTTACCGAAGGAGACAAGGTGGAAGCACAGATCAAATTTGGGTACAGCGTAAACACCCATGGGGTGGGCGATCTGGTGGCCGTCATCAACAAGATCAAGGACAGTCAGGTGGAAGACCTCTGTGCGGTATATGAAAAAGAATACAAGCTGGCTGCCGCATTGAAAAAGAATGGCAAGCAACGCCAGTCTTTAAAAGATGCAGCGAAGATTGAACTGGGAATAAGAAAATTCCTTGAAGACGGAAACTACAAAGGGTATACAGATACATTTGAAGACCTGCATGGTTTGATACAGCTTCCTGGCATCGCTACCCAGCGGTTGATGGCAGATGGATATGGCTTTGGTGGCGAAGGCGACTGGAAAACAGCAGCACTCGTGCGGGCCATGAAAGTGATGGGTCATGGTCTACCTGGAGGAAACTCTTTCATGGAAGACTATACCTATCATTTTGAACCAGGCAACAACATGGTGCTTGGCTCACACATGCTGGAAATCTGCCCAAGCATTGCCAATGCCAAACCTTCCTGTGAGATTCATCCCCTGGGCATTGGAGGAAAAGCAGATCCGGTGCGCCTGGTATTCAATGTCAATGGCGGCGCGGCATTGAACGCGTCCATAGTAGACATGGGCAACAGGTTCAGGTTGATTGTCAATGAGGTGCAGGCGGTAAAGCCGAAGCAGGCCTTGCCAAAACTTCCTGTAGCCAGGGTTTTGTGGAAACCCTTGCCTGACATGCAAACAGCCTGTTCAGGCTGGATCCTTGCAGGAGGTGCTCACCATACCGCTTACAGCCAGAACCTCAACAGCGACTGTCTTCAGAGCTTTGCAGAAATGGCAAAAATTGAAATGGTGCTGATCAACAAACATTCCAGCTTATACGGTATTAAAAACGAACTGCGCTGGAATGAAGTATATTACAGATAACCCTTCCCCCTAACAACCAAAACCAACGATTATGGGCTCCTTGCAAACGATTGACTTTATTGTATTCCTGATTTATTTTGCCATTGTGTCCAGCTATGGATATTGGATCTACAACAAAAAGAAAAAAACAACCACCGATACCAAAGACTTTTTTCTTGCGGAGGGCTCGCTTACCTGGTGGGCCATTGGTGCTTCGCTGATTGCCTCCAATATTTCTGCCGAGCAGTTCATCGGCATGAGTGGAGAAGGCTTTTTCGCAGGGATTGCCGTATCTGCTTACGAGTGGATTGCCGCCCTGGGGCTGATCATCATTGCCATCTGGTTCATGCCGATCTACCTAAAGAACAAGATCTTCACGATGCCGCAGTTCCTGACCAACCGCTACAATGATTCCGTGGCCTTGATCATGGCCATTTTTTGGCTGTTCCTGTACATTTTTGTGAACCTCACCTCCATCCTTTACCTCGGAGCCGTGGCCATCAATGGCTTGTTGGGTGGCGATTACCTTCACCTCATCATGATTTTGTTGATGCTTTTTGCCGTCATCATCACCCTGGGTGGCATGAAAGTGATTGGTTATACGGATGTGATTCAGGTGGCCGTGCTGATCATCGGTGGTCTTGCCACCACTTACATGGCCCTGACCATCGTGAGCGACAAGTTCGGTTCGGGTGGAACCGCCTGGGCGGGGTTCAATGACCTGATGAGATTGGCACCTGACCATTTCCACATGATCCTTCCAAAGCCTGAGGTAACAACCGCCACCATCGATCAACCTGTAAACCTCGACATCCAGAAATATGTTGTGTTGCCCGGCATCGCCATGTACTTCGCAGGGCAATGGATTGTGAACCTCAACTACTGGGGCTGCAACCAATACATCACACAAAGGGCGCTGGGCGCGGATTTGCAAACTGCCCGCACCGGAATTCTTTTTGCAGGATTCATCAAGCTCCTGATGCCCGTGATCGTAATGCTTCCAGGTATTGCCGCCTATGTACTGTTCAAAAATGGCTACCTCCCCCAGTTGGAAGGTGGCAGCAAAGACGGCGCCTACTCCGCCATCCTTGGCTTTCTTCCCGCAGGGCTGAAGGGCCTTTCGATTGCAGCATTGACGGCAGCCATTGTGGCTTCCCTTGCCGGCAAGGCAAACAGCATCTCAACCATTTTCACGCTCGACATTTTCAAGAAATACATCAGCAAGGAAGCCGATGAAAAGAAACTGGTATGGACGGGCCGCCTGGCCATTGTTGCTTCCATGTTTGTGGCACTGCTTTTTACCTGGAAAGATTCTTTGGGCATCGGCGGCGAAGGTGGATTCACCTTTATCCAGAAATATACTGGCTTCATAAGCCCTGGTGTTTTTGCCATGTTCATCCTGGGGATGTTCTGGAAACGCACAACCGGTACTGCAGCCCTGGTAGGCGTTGTGCTTGGCTTTGTGCTGGCCATTTTCTTCAACAACTATGCCGTGGGCATTTTCGGAAAAGAAACCCTGCTCTATACCGCATACGAATACCAGAAAATGGAAGGCGGCATTGTAAAAACGGTTGTTGAAATTCCATTCCTGATCAACATGGGATGGTCTTTCGTCCTTACGGTTGGTACCATGGTGCTGATCAGTCTGGCAGGTCCGAAAGTGAATCCAAAGTCATTTGTTTCAGACAAGTCGATGCTTAAACTGAAACCACAGA
>CAILKQ010000106.1 GCA_903834825.1 uncultured bacterium
AGTTTCTTACAAACTTCCTGAACACATAACCGGAGTTGGTTCCATCAGTATTGTAGGTAATATATTTCACACCACCAATGGTAACGTTGGCAGCCCATGACTGGTAGATGAAAGGTGAGAATCCGGTAGATTTCAAAGAAGTCAATCCAATGCACATTTCATTATCCCACATGATAGTAGATTTCATCCTGTAATCCCTGTTGGCATATGAATTTGGATTAACGGCAGAATTCAAAGTGGTTCTGGCAGCAGGATTGGTGGTTGGATTCAACTGAACCATCTTGGGTGCAAAATCTCCTGTTGTGGTCAACTGGTAACGGTCAGCAATCTCATACCTTGGAGCTGTCCAGCACTGTGAACCCTCTACAGTACGACCAGAGAAGTCACGCATCAATTCCTCACCCTGCGAAGGATTGGTTGGTGTACCAGAGTGCGTGAACACCATGATCATTTCAGCTGCACCATTTGCCTTCGGAGTAAACAATTCGAAATAATTGGGCAGAATATCGGCCTTACCCAAAGCATCAATTGGCCCTGGATCACCATTTTTATACAATGTGAGACCATAATCATTTATCACAGATTTAAAATCAGCTGCAGCCGCTGCAAATGCAGTTTGTGCCTCTGCAGGATTCTGGGTAAAGCCCTCCAATTCTGGCCAGCCATTTTTCTTCCAGCTTGCCCAATAAAGGTTGAGCTTACCACGGAAAGAAAGGGCAGCGGGTTTTGCAGCGCGGCCAAGGGCTGAAGGTTTAGCGGGCAATTTGGCTACTGCATAATCAAAGTCAGCAAGGATTGAATCCTTAACCTGTCCAATGGGCAATCTTTTGATGTCTTTGACTTCGCTGTTGTCATAGATGATCTTACCAATATAGGGAACATCACCCCACATGGAAATCAACCTGAAATAAGTCATTCCACGGAGCAAACGTGCTTCAGCAATGATATTTTCCAAGGTTGCAAGCCTGGCTCCTGTTGCACCAGGAATCATCCTTATATTGATGTTTTCAATTACATAATTGGTTCTGTTAACTGTCCCATATAAATAGTTGAAATACTTGTCAAAGCTGGATCCATAACCTGAAGGGCTATACGTTGCTCCCTGATAAGCGTCCCCTCTCAAGATGCTTCCGCTGGTTGCACTTGTTCCCCTTACCCTGGTGTATTCTCCATGCCCCTCAAAATAGTAGTCACGGTCAAATACAGCCCTTGCCGAGGCATAAGCAGACATGAGCGCTATTGTTGCATCTGCATCTGTTTTCCAGAAGTTCACAGAGGCCAATTCACCTGTTGGAGTTTGATCAAGCAAATCTTTCTTACACGATGTTGGCAGAGTAAGGATTCCTGAAACCAGGAGTACCAATGCTATTGTTGAAGTATTGAATATTTTTTTCATCATCACAAAATTTAGAAACTAAGGTTAATGGCCAAAGAGTAGGACTTGTTGATCGGATAAACATTGTTATCATCTCCCTGCTTTTCTGGATCCAATCCGCGGAAAGCACTCAGGGTTCCAATGTTTTCAGCAGAGCCCACAATCCTCAGGTTGGTTACTCCCAATCTTGAAAGAACTTTTGTTGGTACTGTGTAGCCGAGTTGAAGGTTTTTCACCCTCAGATAGCTCATGTCATCCAACCAAAAACTCGTTTGGTTTCTGTTGTTGCCACTTCCGCCCAATCTTGGCCAGAGTCCATCACGGTTATCCCAAGACCAAGGGTTTGTCCAGTGTTCCCATGTTGCAGCATAACGTGAGTTACCAAAGTTGGTATTGTTGTAGATGGTCTGCCAGTAGTCTTTCCTGCCTGCTGCACCCTGAAGGAAAAGAGTGAAATCAAATCCTTTATAAGCTACATAAGTATTGAAAGAAAAAGTAGTGGTTGGCCTTTCCTGCTGAAGATTGGAATATGCTTTCCTGTCATCTGCGGTAATCCGTCCATCACCATTCAAATCTTTCATCAGCAAATCACCGGGAGCGGCACCTTGTGGGGTGTTCTTGTATATGTCAGCCCAACTTTGTGCAATACCATTATCCTGGTAAGAATAAACAAACTGATAAGGCATACCGAGGAATACATTTCCTCTCAGCAACAGCTGGTTCCACTTCTCAAGATTGGTATTATTGAATGCTCCATTCAGATTAACGCCATATTGCAGTTTTCCGATCCTGTCTTTCCAAGCCAAATCAATTTCAACACCCCTGTTCCTGAGGTTGCCGATATTGGTCCTTGGGGCTGGGCTGTAGGCAGCACTGAGGAAGGTTGAAAATTCTGAAGGCCTGTTCATCCCAGTTGTCAAACGATCATAATAGTCAACTGCTGCAGTCAGGCGATTGCGCATGAAAGCAAGGTCAAGACCAATGTTGAGGACAGTTGTTGTTTCCCAGGATAGGAACCTGTTGATCATTTTGCTGTTGGCGAAACCTCTTTGAACGGAAGTTCCAAGGACATAGTTCAGGTTGGTAAGCGTTTCCTGCTGCTCATACCTGCCTACCCCACTGTTGTTACCCAGGCTTCCATAAGATGCCCTGAACTTACCGCTGGTAAGGAACTTGTCGGTAAGCTTTTGAATGAATTTCTCTTCCGTAAACCTCCAACCCACTGCTGCTGACGGGAAGAATCCGAAGCGACTGCCTGGCAGAAACTTAGAAGAACCATCCACCCTGAAGTTGGCTTCAAACAAGTACTTGTTAAATCCAGTATAGTTGAATCTTCCAATATAAGACCGAAGACCCTCTTCATTTGAAGAACCACTGGTGGATTGAATATCAGTCAAAGCAGCATTTACCTCA
>CAILKQ010000107.1 GCA_903834825.1 uncultured bacterium
ACCGGGAAGAATACGGATGTAGTGCATCCTCATCTTACCTGAAATGGTTGCCAATATTTCATGCCCATTTTCTAACTTCACCTTGAACATAGCATTGCTGAGCGCCTCTGTGATGTTACCGTCCTGTTTAATGAGTGCTTGTTTTGCCATGGTTTTTGGGAGCGCAAAGATAAGATAATCAACGGAATTAGTAAAAAAACTTTAAGATATTTTAAGGAAACGCCAAATTCCTTGTTTTATCTCAGTTTGTTGGCTGGAAATAAAGATAAGAAAAAAATATAACTATCTGATATTCAATGAGATGAAAAAAATCGTGCTGCTTTCTGATACACATGGCTTCATGGATGAACGGTTCATCTCCCACCTCAAAGAAGCCGACGAAATCTGGCATGCAGGAGATATTGGTGAAAGGGGTATCCTCGCTCAATTGTCTACCTACGCTCCACTAAAAGCTGTTTATGGAAATATTGACGGTCATCCGTTGAGGCATGAACTTCCGGAATGGCTCGAATGGGAAACAGAAGAGGTGAAAGTGCTGATGACCCATATTGGAGGAAGACCTCCCAAATTTGTTGGAGCGGTGAAACAAAGGATTGCTGCTTCAAAACCTACCATTTTTGTCTGCGGTCATTCCCATATTCTGTTGGTTCAGTTTTATGCCGGATTGAACTGTCTTCACCTCAATCCAGGCGCGGCTGGAAGAACGGGATGGCACAAGGTGCAGACCCTGCTGAAGTTTTGCATTGATGGAAATGACATCAAGCAGATGGAAGTGGTGGAGCTTAAAAGATTACCTTCAAAATAAGGTACCGTTACATGCCGGGGAACCATGGCCGTCCAATTTCCCGGAAAGGCCAAGGCACAGCTACCAAAATCAACAGCAATGCCAACATGAAATAGCGGAAGGCCTTCTTGTATTTTTCATCATCAGCTACTTTTTTCTTAGCCATTCCATAACCGAGTGTGACCAATACAATGGCCAAAATCATTGAGACAGGATGCTCCACCTGAAAAAATCTCAGGTATGGATCTTTCATCATTGAAACACCTTCAGGCTTTGCATATGAAAAAATGCCAAAACGACCCAGCAACCATTGATACAAGCCCAACAACAGGGTGATATGGGAGGCGATCATGGTAAACAGCCAAACTTTTTTATCTCCAGCTGAAAATGGTTTCGCGCCTTTCCAACCTGCATAACTCTTGTAGATGGAAACCAGCAGAAGAACAAGAATTACCCAACGAAGCAAATTGTGCAAATGTAGCAGTCCGGTTTCCATGATTGTTGTTTTTGTACCTTTCAAAAGTAATGGAAGCAATCCAATAAAATGAAGTCGGACTAAAAAAAAATCATCCACCTTTCTGTTTAACTTGCAGCATGGCTGCATTACAATTCGATTTGGAGAAAAAAGATCCTTCCTCTCAAGCAAGGGCAGGAACCATCACTACAGACCATGGGGTGATCCAAACACCCATTTTCATGCCGGTGGGAACTGCTGGCACAGTTAAGGCTGTTTCACAACAACAACTGAAATCTGACGTGCAGGCCCAGATCATCCTGGGCAACACCTATCACCTCTACCTGCGCCCAGGGTTGGAAGTACTGCAATCAGCAGGTGGATTGCACGCCTTCAATGGATGGGACAGGCCGATCCTCACAGACAGTGGTGGCTACCAGGTATTTTCACTGGCCGCCAACAGAAAAATCAGTGAAGAAGGCGTTGTGTTTCAAAGCCATATTGATGGTTCCAAACATTTGTTCAGCCCGGAAAAAGCGATCGACATTCAGCGGGTCATCGGAGGTGATATCATCATGGCTTTCGATGAATGTCCTCCCTACCCCAGTGAATACAAATATGTCAAAAATTCAATGGAATTGACCCACCGTTGGCTGGACAGGTGTTTCACCCAAATGAACAATACAGATCCATTGTATGGACATACCCAGAACCTTTTCCCCATTGTACAGGGCGGAACAGAGAAAGACCTGAGAAAAGCCTCCTGCGAATTCATTGCTTCAAAAGACGCAGTGGGAAATGCAATTGGCGGGCTCAGTGTGGGAGAACCCACTGAACTGATTTATGAATTCTGCGGATGGTCTTGCGAGCACTTGCCGGAAAATAAGCCCCGCTATCTCATGGGCGTTGGCACGCCTGCAGATTTGCTGGAATGCATCTCACTTGGCGTAGACATGTTTGACTGTGTAATGCCCACAAGAAATGGAAGAAATGCCATGCTTTTTACCACAGAAGGGATCATCAACATCGACAACAAAAAATGGGAAATGGATCATTCTGTTATTGATCCAGGCCTTGAGAATGAGACATCAAGATACTATTCCAAATCATACTTACGCCACCTGATTAAAAGCAAAGAGATCCTGGGGCTGACCATTGCCAGCATACAAAACCTGGCCTTCTATCTTTGGCTGGTCACAGAAGCAAGAGCACAGATCTTGAAGGGAAACTTTTCCTCCTGGAAAAAAGACATCCTACCTGTGATCACCAGAAGATTGTAAAGCTATTTTCGACTATTTTAGTATCAACATCCCTGAAGCAAAAACTTCACCATGAAACAGAAACAATTTCTTTCCGCCGTATTTTTTCTCATCACAACTTTCAGCATGTCGCAAGAAAAAACACTTTTTGAAAAGCAGCTTTTTATTGTTGGTGAAGATACTTTGCCGTGCAGGATCCTGACACCTGTATATTTCAAAATGGGGAAGAAATATCCCCTTGTTATTTTTCTGCATGGATCAGGAGAAAGAGGAAACGACAATGAGGCCCAACTGAAATGGGGCGGTGATCTTTTTTTAGATTCCGCCAACAGGATCAATTTTCCTGCGATTGTGGTTTTTCCGCAATGCCCTAAAAACGACAAATGGGGTGAGTACAATAAAAACAACCCGAAAGACAGCACAGGCTATGATTTCAGCACAGATGCACCCATGCGTAAACCCTTGAAATTGGTCAGTGATTTTATCGATACCCTGATCAGCGCTGGACAAGTTGACGTGAAACGCATATACATTGGAGGATTGTCCATGGGTGGATTTGGCACGTTTGAATTGCTTTGGAGAAGGCCAGGCTTTTTTGCTGCAGCCATCCCCATCTGTGGGGCTGGTAATCCTGAAAAGACATCCAATTACAAAGCCAACTTCCCCATGTGGATTTTTCACGGTGAAAAGGATCCTGTGATACCTGTAGCCAATTCAAGGCTGATCTATGAAACAATGAAAAAAAAGAACAGCAAGGTGCGCTATACAGAATACCCTGGCATCGGACACAACAGTTGGGTGAAAGCCTTTGCTGAACCAATGCTTCTGCCTTGGCTTTTTGAACAAAAATTGTCTGCGAAAAACAAATAAGGCGTCAAATCATTATTAGAAAATCAAAGGTTTACGCTGCATCCTAGCTGTAGATTTCTTGCTGCTGCAGGATTGTAGTACCTGCCACCAAATGCATTGATGTCATTGCCAAGACTATAAACGGCATCGCCCATATTGTCTACCAGCAGAAACAATTCAGCCTGTTTTTTTGCAACAGCTCCCTTCCAACCCAGCTTACCCTGCCAAAGACGATAGGCTTCTGCATAGAAGGTATTGGCATCATTGAGGGGGATTTTTCCAGCATAATTCAAATTGATGTTGCAGAAATAATGCTGGAAAAAGGAAGCTTGCATTGAGAAATTATACACGTCTTTGGGAACACCGGTCATTTTTTTCCCCCCATGGCTGATGTTGGCTACAGTATAGGTACCAAACCTGAAATCATTGATGGTTAGGGCCTGTGTCATTTTCAGCAATTGAATGAATTTACCTTTGGGTCTGTTGAGCAACAACCAGGACAATTCCGCTTCAATGCCTTTCTGTACGGCAGTTCCAGCATTTACAAAATATTCTGCACCGGATGCATTTACCTGCCTTACAATGGCATCCTTCAAGTCAAATTGAAAGACAGTGGCACTGAAAAAGAAACGTCCCTGATCTGCTGACAACTTCATCCCCAATTCCTTGTTCAAACCATACTCTGCCTGTAGTCCTGCGTAAAGCCCTCCTGCAGAAGGACGGATCTCTGCAAGGGTGGGCGATGAATATCCTTTTGAAAGCTGACCATAAAAAGCAACTGCCTTGAAAGGATGAATGGTCAGCGCAATCCTTGGCAACAACTGAGCATCGAATGCAATTTTTTTATTGCCTGAGGCGGGCAACCCAACGGTCCTTTCGATGGCATAGTTGAAACTGTTGACACTGATTCCTGCCTGCACCTGGATGAATGCAAACGGGTGAGCACTGAGCTGTGAAAAAAAGAATTGCTGGCGGGCAACAACCAGATCCCTGACCATTTTTCCATCGGATACCCCTTTGTTGTTTCCACTGCTGTCAATGGTATAATCACCCCGTTGTACCTCTACCCCATTGACCCATTGCAATGGAAACGGAAGCTTTGTTTCATATACAAATTTTGAACGGATGCCGAGGTTGGCCTCTTTTCTTTTTTCAAAATTGGTGATAAAGGGATTTTTAAACCCGGTGATGGATGTTGAAAAAGAAGTCACCGTTTTCCAATGATCAGACAAAATAAAACGATTGGAAATTCCTATCATGGCTGTCTTGTTAAAAATACCTGCACGCTGGTCCCTTGCAGAGGGAATCGTGCTGGTGGCTGGCCTTGATTGGCGAGGATTGGCATTGAATTGAGCGAGGTTCAGCCCTCCAGGGGTCTGGTAGGAAAGATCCGCCAACAGCAGCAACAGCTCGGTTGAGACTTGATCAGTTCCCTTGATCTTAACACCCAGCTGAATATTATCCTTGCGCATGCGGCTCTGGTCTCTGAAGCCATCTGATTGAACATGGCCCTGCAAGGCATTGATAGAATAGTCTCCCTGTTTCAATTGGTATTGTACCGTTTCATTAAATGTTCCATACCGGCCGGCCGATGCCTTGACGCTGAGCATGGTGGTATCTTGCTGGGATTCACCAGACAGATTCGCTCCCGTTAGCAGCAGGGCGCCGCCGGTTCCTGCGCCGTAAATGCTGCCTGCTGGCCCTTTGATGACTTCGACCCCACCAATGCTGTTGACATCCAACAGGTTCAGGTATGCGTTGCCCCCTGCATCAGTAAAGATCATGTCATCCATATAAACTTTTACATTCCTAACCCCAAATGGAGACCTGAGCAAACTGCCACGAATGGACAACCTGTAGCTCCCGGGAGAACGCTCCTCCATCCGCACACCAGCAACAGCATTGAATGCTGGTAAAATACTGTAGGAGGAAAATTGCTGCAATTCAGCCTTGCCGATGGTTGATATGGATGCAGGAACGAGTAAGCGCTTTGCATTTGACTCATACCCCTTGACCACAATGGATTCCATCAAAGCAGCAGAGTCTTTTTTCTCCTGCCCAAGGGCATGAAAAACGACAAGCATGAATGCAAAAAAAGGGATGCGAATTTTCATCATTGTTCCATTGAAAAGGTCAAAAAAAAACCCGGCATAACCGGGTTCTTGTATAAAGATAATCTTCTTATTTGTTCATGTACATTACTTCCTTCACCAACTTCACCGTACGGCTGACATCCGGGAGATAGGCCGCTACCAGATTGGGCGCATAGTGCATGGGGGCATCGGCTGCAGTGATCCTCCGGATAGGAGCATCAAGGTAATCAAAACCTTCTTTTTGAATCCGGTAAGTAATCTCAGAGGAGATGGAGGCGTAGGGCCATTGTTCCTCAACAATGACAAGCCTGTTGGTCTTTTTAACGCTTTCAAGTATCGTGTACCAATCCAGTGGCCTGATGGTGCGCAGGTCTATGACTTCAGCACTGATGCCTTCTTTTTCCAGTTCTTCTGCAGCACCCAGGGCAACCTTCATCATTTTATTGAAAGACACAATGGTGACATCCCTACCTGGCCTTTTGATGTCTGCCTTACCTATGGGAATCAGGTACTCTTCTTCAGGAACTTCTCCTTTTTCGCCGTACATCACTTCACTTTCCATGAAGATCACCGGATCGTCATCCCGAATAGCGCTTTTGAGAAGGCCTTTCGCATCGTATGGATTGGACACTGAAATCACCTTGAGTCCGGGAATGTTGGCATACAGGCTTTCGAATGCAGTGGAATGCTGGGCGCCCAGCTGTCCTGCAGAACCATTGGCTCCCCTGAAAACAATTGGACAACCCACTTGCCCGCCACTCATGGCCAGCATTTTGGATGCAGTATTCAGGATCTGGTCCAGCGGCAGCACTGCAAAGTTCCAGGTCATGTACTCAACAATTGGCCTTAGGCCGTTTTGGGCGGCACCCACAGCAATTGCGGTAAAACCGAGCTCTGCAATCGGTGTGTCAATGATCCTTTTAGGACCAAACTCGTCGAGCATACCCTGGCTTACCTTGTAGGCTCCATTGTATTCAGCAACTTCTTCACCCATGAGAAAAACCCTGTCGTCTCTTCTCATTTCTTCCTGCATCGCCTCCCTGAGGGCTTCACGAAAAGCAATAATCCTTCCCATAAATACTGTTTAAAAGTGTTGCAAAAGTATTGCATGAAGGGGATTCCAACAAATGTTGTTTGGGACCTAGCTTGAGTCCATCAAAACAAAAAAACCCGCACTTGCGGGGTTTTTATGTTCAGGCGTTGATTCTGTTGTGATTTGGTTTCATGGTCAGGATATTGGATTTGGGTTGTATGCGGATATTGGTTGGAATCTTTCTGGCTTTCGGATTGTTTGTGACGCCCCTGCTGCGTTGACAATGTAAAAAATAAAGGCTGTTTTGTTTACATAGTGTTTTGTTTAAGCGCAACCAAAGTTAAACATATACATGCGGCAATAGAATCAATGAAATATGCAATTGCCGAAAAGAATTAATCCGCAAAAATCATTAACTTCCGTTCTTAAACGACGCTTGTACCATGATGATGCCATCACAAATCAATACAACCACCAGAAACAAGGTTTTGGTGATATCAGCGGGCCTGATCCTGATCGGCTTAACACTTTATTTCATTACTTCTGGCAAGGAGGAAGAAGGTGGTGTTCCTGATGTGGTAGATTTCAATTTCCATGTCAGGCCTATACTATCTGACCGGTGCTTCAAATGCCACGGCCCGGATGCGAACAAAAGACAAGCCAATCTCCGTTTGGACACAGAAGAAGGTGCCTTTGCTGCCCTGAAAGAAGATCCTTCAAAACATGTTATCGTTCCCGGAGACCCTATGCAATCTGCATTGTATGCCAGGCTCATCAATCCTGACACAGCAGAAGTTATGCCTCCCCCATCTTCCAATCTCAGTTTGACCAAAAATGAAATTGAGATCATTAAAAAATGGATTGCCCAAGGAGCCAAATACAAAAAACACTGGTCTTTCATCGCACCTGCAAGGCCTAAGGTTCCTGAGGCAGATGAAGACCTCAACCCAAGAAACCCCATCGACCATTTCATTTTTACCACTCTAGAAAAGGTAGGATTGGCGCCCAATGCTGAAGCCCCAAAAGAAGCATTGTTGAAAAGGGTTTCCATGGATATAACCGGACTTCCTCCTACCATAGAACAACAAGAGCGTTTTCTTGCTGACAAGTCTCCCAATGCATATGAAAAAATTGTAGATGAACTGCTGGCCAGCAAACATTACGGTGAAAAAATGGCCATCCAATGGATGGACCTCGCCCGTTATGCAGATAGCCATGGCTACCAGGATGATGGATACCGTACCATGTGGCCTTGGCGCGATTGGGTTATCCATGCCTTCAACAGCAATTATCCCTATTCCCAATTCCTCACCTGGCAACTGGCTGGTGACCTGCTCCCCAATCCTTCAAAAGAACAATTGCTAGCAACCGGTTTCAACAGGAACCATAAGATTACCCAGGAAGGAGGCGTTATAGATGAAGAATACAGGATTGAATATGTCACTGACAGAACAAATACCTTTGGCAAGGCTTTCATGGCCATCACATTAGAATGTGCCAAATGCCATGACCACAAATACGATCCTGTATCTCAAAAAGATTATTATAGCATGTTTGCGTTTTTTGACAAGGTTCCGGAAAAAGGACTGGTCGGCACCATTGATGCTTCTTTTGCAGATCCTCCGAACATGAAAATAAGTTCGGCAGATGTTTCCTCCATCCTGAGTTTTATCAACAAAAAGGATACGATGGATGTTTCAGTCATGATCATGAAGGATAGCCTTTGCATCCGTGAGACCCAATTGCTGAGAAGAGGTGTGTATGACCAAAAAGCGGATACTGTTCAGATGGCTACTCCTGCTTCGATCTTGGCTTACAACCCCAGAAAATTTGAACAAAGCAGGCTTGGCCTGGCAAAATGGATGATTGACCCTCAAAATCCATTGACAGCAAGGGTTTATGTGAACAGGATTTGGAATGAACTCTTTGGACGCGGGCTGGTAAAGACATCAGGAGATTTTGGGATGCAGGGTGAACTGCCCTCACATCCTGAATTGCTTGACTGGCTGGCAGTTGAGTTCAGGGAATCTGGATGGGACATCAAAAAACTCATTCGACTGATTGTTACCTCTTCTACCTACAGGCAATCGGCCCAAAAGGCATCAGACAAATTCCAAAAAGATCCTGACAACAAATACTACAGCTTCTTTCCAAGGCTCAGGTTGAGTGCAGAGCTGCAACGTGATTTGTTGCTTACTGCATCGGGCATTCTTAATCCAGAAATTGGCGGGCCCAGTGTGAAACCATACCAACCCAAAGGCGTGTGGGAAGCCACCACATCCGGCAGGGGCGAACTGGCCAAATATGTTCAGGACAAGGGCGACAAACTCTACAGAAGAGGTTTGTACAATTTCATTAAAAGAACCGCCCCACCACCAGCCTTGCTGATCATGGATGCGAGCACAAGGGATCAGTGTGAGGTAACAAGATCAAGAACCAATACGCCCCTGCAAGCCTTGGTATTGATGAATGATCCACAACTGCTGGAAGCTGGGAGGGTATTGGCCCAGCGAACTTCAAACCTGAACCTTTCTGAAGACCAGAAACTGGATAGGCTTTTCAGGCTGGTACTTTGCAGAAAAGCCAGTGAGACAGAAATGAAAATGCTCAAAGGATATTATCTCCAGGAAAAAAACAAATTCATCCAGCACAAAGACAGGGCTGAAGCATTCTTAAAAGCGGGAGAATTTGAGCAAATCAAAACGAAGAACATCGCTGAAACAGCTGCCTTGATGCAGGTAAACCAGATGATTTTCAATTTGGATGAAACCACTGTAAAATAAGATCATGGAAAATCAGGAAAAACAATTCAGGCTGAACATTACAAGAAAACATTTTCTAACAAAGGCCGGACTCGGATTTGGAAGTGCAGCATTGGGATCAATGCTCTTCAAGGACCAGCTTTTTGGAACCGATCAACAACAATCAATCCCATTAGGCCTTGCCCAATATGCCCCAAAAGCAAAAAGAATCATCTATCTTTTTCAAAATGGTGCGCCGTCCCAATTGGAGACCTTTGATTACAAGCCATTGCTCAACAAGATGCATGGTGAAGAACTCCCCGCTTCCATCAGAATGGGACAAAGGTTAACCGGCATGACAGCCAATCAGGAAAAGTTTCCGCTGGTGGGATCTACATTCGGATTCTCTCAACATGGAAAGTCAGGTGCATGGATATCAGAGCTGTTTCCCAATATTGCCTCCATCGCTGATGATATTTGTATCGTCAAAACAATGAACACAGAAGCGATCAATCATGACCCCGCCCTCACGTTTTTCCAAACAGGGGCGCAACAGGGCAACAGGCCCAGCATGGGTGCTTGGATGAGCTATGGCCTGGGAAGCGAAAATTCCAACCTCCCTTCCTACACCGTTCTTCTCTCGCGGGGCCGCGGAAATGGTCAGGGTGTTTATTCAAAATTATGGACCAATGGTTTCCTTGACAGTGTTCACCAGGGCGTTGTATTCAGCAGTGGTGATGATCCAGTACTTTACCTCAACAATCCTGAAGGACATGATAAACAAAGCCGGAGAGACATGCTCGACCAGCTGGCAAAATTCAATGCAGAAGCTTTTGATAATTTTGGAGATCCCGAGATCAATACCCGCATCAAACAATACGAAATGTCTTACCGCATGCAAAGTGCGGTGCCTGAACTGACTGACCTTAGCAAGGAATCCGAGAACACCATCAAAATGTATGGTCCGGATTGCCTGGTTCCTGGGACATATGCAGCCAACTGTTTGCTGGCCAGAAAGCTTTCAGAATCAGGAGTACGCTTTGTTCAGCTATACCACCAGGGCTGGGATACACACGGAAACCTTGCCAACGACATGCGGATGCAGGCAGAAGACGTAGACAGGGCATCTGCAGGCTTGATCAAAGACCTCAAACAAAGGGGATTGCTTGATGAAACACTTGTGATCTGGGGTGGTGAATTTGGACGCACCAATTATTGTCAGGGCAAGATTGATGTGGCCAACTACGGTCGCGATCATCATCCAAAATGTTTCAGCATTTGGATGGCCGGTGGTGGCATAAAACCAGGCATGGTTTATGGTGAAACAGATGAATTCGGGTACAATACCATCAAAGATCCGGTAAGCGTGCATGATTTTCATGCTACTGTGCTCCACCTGATGGGCATCAACCATGAGCAACTCACCTATCGCCACCTGGGAAGACGTTACAGGCTCACTGACGTTGCCGGACAAGTAGTGAACAGAATCATCGCCTAATATTTTTCCAAAGAAAAAATATGTATGTCTAGACATCTTTACGTACTCTCCAACCTGCTCATTGTATTACAGGTTTTACTTCTTTTGTTCTGTTTTTTAGATGTAAGTGTGCTTCCACATTTCGTCTTGTTTGCAGGAAGATTTCATCCTGTTGTACTGCATTTACCCATTACGCTGATCATCTTGTTGGTGCCATTCTCTATATACCTCCAAAGAAGGGCGGACACTGATGATCTTTCTGGCATATTTGATTTGATGCTTCACTATATCGCATTGATTTCAACACTCACTGCACTTGCAGGATTTTTACTGGCAGCAGATGGTGGATACGACCAAGAGTCACTCCTTTTTCACAAATGGCTTGGTATTGCAGTAGCATTTTCAACGCATGCGCTGGTATACATCAAAAAAGCATTTACAAATAACACCATTGTATGGAACACCGCTATGTATACAACGCTAATTGTCATGCTAGCGGGAAGTCATTTTGGGGGAAACCTAACCCATGGCGAAGGATTCTTTGCATTCAATAAAGAAATCAAACCTACCATCACCATCGCTGATTTTACAGAAAAAACAACGGTTTACCAGGGCGCTGTTCAACCCGTTTTGGAAGCGAAATGCATGACCTGTCACAACGATAAAAAAATGAAAGGTGGACTCAACCTGAGCACTTTTCAGTCGGCTGCAAAGGGTGGAACAACTGGAGCCGCATGGGTTTCAGGAGATCCTGATAAGAGTTTGATGATTGAAAGGATGATGCTTGACATGGACGACAAAAAGCACATGCCTCAAAAAGGAAAAGCCCAACTCAGTGCAGCGGAAATTCTTTTGTTCAAAGAATGGATCAGGGCAGGTGCCAATCCAACCAAGACCTATTACTCATTGGCAGATACCGACACCCTCAAAACAATTGTCAGCAGTATCATCAATGCTGCGCCTTCAGAAAAACCAGTAAAAAAATATACTTTTTCGGCTGCATCTGCTTCTACCATTGAGCAGCTCAACTCTCCCTTCAGGAGAATACTTCCACTGGCCTCCAACTCACCAGCACTCAGCGTCAAATTCTATCTCAAAGAAAAATATGACTTGAACATGTTGAAGGAATGCAAATCCATCGCTGAACAGGTTGTGGAAGTTAACCTCTCCAACATGCCTGCCGATGACAAGGCAATAGAGGTAATTTCTTCTTTTGAAAATATTGAGCGCATCAACCTCAATGGCACTGCCATTTCAGGCAAGAACTTGGGGATACTAAAATCCAACAAACACCTTGAACAAGTTTCACTGGCCAGCACAGCAGTCGGTTATTCTATGCTCGATGCGCTGGGGGCAATATCTTCCCTAAAAAAGGTTTTCCTCTGGAACACTTCACTCAAGACAAATGAGATGGATGCCATCAGGAAAAAGTTTCCAAAAATCAATTGGGATCTTGGTTATATTTCAGACAAGAATGAATTGCTCAAACTGACTGCGCCGAGGTTGCTCGATGCAGACAAAAGGATATATGCTCCTGGTGAACTCATTGCTTTCAAGCCCCAAATGTCTGGAGTCGAGATCCGCTATACCATTGACGGCTCCAACCCAGATTCATTGAGCAGCCTGTTGTATACCAAGCCGTTCTCTGTCATTGGTATGATGAAACTCAGGTCCATCTCAGTCAGTCCTGGATGGAAAACAAGCGACACAACTGACAATACTTTTTTCCTAAAAGGCTTTAAGCCTGATTCCATCAGGATGATCAATGATGCAGACAAACAATACAAAGGCCAGGGCGCAATTACCCTTATAGATCTTGTGAAGGGAACTCCAGGTAACCTGAATATCAACTGGTTGGGATATCGTGAGAATTCATTCAAGATTGGTGCCTATTTTTCGAAGGGTGAAAACATCCAGCAAATCCTGCTGAGCACGGTAGAACACATCGATGGATATATCATGCCGGCAAAAAAAATCATCATCAAGGGCGGCGACTCTCCAACATCGATGAAGCTGCTGAAGACGATTGTTCCTGAACAGCCCAAGGAGAAAAGAAGAAGACACCTCATACCATTTGTGATTCCATTGGAGAAAAAACAATACAAATATTTTGAAATTGAGGCATTCCCAGTCAATGTATTGCCCAAATGGCACCCTGGAAAAGGCGATAAAGGATGGGTCTTTGTTGACGAGGTGTTTTTTTATTAATGACCAAACGTCTACCCATATTTTCTAATTTAATCCTTGTATTGCAGGTATTTCTTGGGTTGCTCTGCTTTGCAGACCTAAATTCATTGCCCTCCCCCGTTTTATTTGCAGGCAGACTTCATCCATTGATTTTGCATCTGCCCATCACCCTGATTCTTTTGCTGCTCCCGCTTTCTTTTTATGCGGCCAATAGAAAAGAAAAAAAAAACATTGCAGCATTTTTTCAACTGATGCTTCACTGTGTAGCACTGATTTCCACATTAACGGCCATAACAGGCTTCTTGCTTGCAGCAGGCGGCGCATATGAGGCTGATTCACTTGTCATTCACAAATGGCTTGGGGTTTCCATCGCCTTGCTCAGCCATGCCCTTACCTACCTATACAATCCGCTGCATACAAAACCTATGGCTTGGAATACCCTTCTGGCAGTAACCATTTTGATTACAGTTGCTGGGGGTCACTTTGGCGGTACACTAACACACGGTGAAAGTTTTTTTAGTTTCAGCTACAACAGAAAAGCTGTTTTGGCGAATATATCTGAAACTGAAAAAATATATCCTTTTGCCGCAGCTTCAACATCTTCGATTGAAAAATTGAACAATCCTTTCAGGAGGGTATTGAAGGTTTCAGCAACCAGCCCTGCCCTTGCTGTAAAGTTTTCCATAAGAGAAAAATTTGACATCAAACTGTTGAAAGAATGCAATCAAATTGCAGAACAGATAACAGAACTGAACTTGTCAGGCATGCCTGTTGATGATCAGGTTTTTTCGATTCTTGCGGGCTTTTTAAACCTCGAGAAATTAAACCTCAATTCCACATCCATTGCTGGGAGAGGTATCAATAAATTAATGGCACTAAAAAAGTTGGAACAACTTTCTGTAGTGAATACAGCTGTGGATCTGCAAGAAATGTTACCACTTGTAAAAATGGCATCACTAAAACATATTTTCATTTGGAATACAAATGTTGGGGAAAAAGATCTTGTGTTGCTGAAGAGCAAGTCACCAAAGATCAGATGGGAAATGGGCTATCAAGCAAACAAAAATGAAATCCTACAATTATCTCCACCCTATCTTGAAGACAATGAAAAACTCATCTTTGAAAAAGGCTTGAATATCGTATTGAAAAATCCATTCCCCAATGCAAAAATCAGGTATACAACAGATGGATTGATGCCAGATTCATTAAACGGCAACATTTATAGTGGAGAAATTTATACAACAACAATGTTGCGTATCAAAGCAGTTACCACTTTGGAAGGATGGGTCACAAGTGCTGTTTCAGACTTTACTGTCTACCCAAAAGGAATTGCTTGCGATTCCGCGACCCTTTTGAGCAAACCCAACAGAGGGAAATCATTTGGTGCAAAAATCCTCATTGATGGCAGGAAAGGATTTAGTCAGACAGCAGATCAATTGTATAACAGCTGGCTTGGGTTTAAAAAAGAAGATTTCAAGGCCGGCTTTCATTTTGGAAGCAATCCCATCCTGCATGAAATTGTGATAAGCACAGCTGACATGACCTATTCCTCCGGAGCATCTGTATTTCCTCCAACAAAAATAACCATCAAGGGTGGAGAAAATGCCAAAAAGATGAAAACAATTGGAGTCCTTTCCCCAGAGATGCCCCTCATGCGCAGGCCCAATGCATCCATCCCATATGTAATACCCATTAAACCGGGCAAATATCCCTATATTGAAATAGAAATGTTGACACTGAAGTCACTTCCCGAATGGCACCAGGAAAAGGGACAAAAGGGTTTTGTTTTTTTGGATGAAGTGTTTTTTTATTAATGGGTTCTAACAACCGAATCCGCTGATCGGCGCAGCTGACTTCCCAGTTCATATAACTCAAATCTTGGAAAAACTTCATAATTTCGCAGTATTCCCCCCATACTGCAAGCTCAATTCCACAACTGACAACCCACTTTGATCTCACCACAAACCATACAGGAAATTCAAAACAGGATCGATATCCATGATATCGTTGGGTCATTTGTTAAGCTGAAAAGACGGGGAACCAACTATATTGGCAACTGCCCTTTCCACAACGAAAAAACACCCTCTTTCACTGTTTCACCTTCCAAAGAAATTTACAAATGCTTTGGATGCGGAAAGAGTGGCAACGCCATCGGCTTTGTCATGGAGCATGAAAAATACTCCTATGTTGAAGCCCTCCGCTGGCTTGCTGCACGGTACAATGTTGAAGTAGAAGAAACAGAAACCAGCCCTGAGTACCGCGAACAACAACAATTGGCGGATAGCCTTCATATCCTGAACCAGTTTGCCGCTAAATTTTTTGCCAGCCAGCTCAAGGAGTCAGAAGAGGGCAGAAACAATGCATTGAGCTATCTCAAGGAACGTGGCTTTAACGATGAAACCATCGAAAAATTCCAATTGGGCTATTGCCTCAATCAACGCGATGCTTTTGCAAGAGAAGCCATCAAGAGCCAATACAGCCATGAACTGCTCAAAAAAAGTGGCCTTTGCATAGAGCGCGATGGTCAACTGGCAGACAATTACAGGGGCCGCATCATCTTTCCCATCCACAACCAAAGCGGCAAGATCATTGGATTTGGAGCAAGGGTAATTGGAAGCAGTGACCGTGGCCCCAAATACATCAATACCCCGGAGAACGAACTGTACATCAAAAGCAGGATCTTGTATGGATCCTATTTTGCAAGACAGCCCATAGACAAAGCAGATGAATGTTTCTTGGTAGAGGGGTATACGGATGTTACAGCCATGCACCAGGCGGGAATAGAAAATGTAGTGGCCTCCGGAGGAACTTCCCTGACGCCAGACCAGCTTCGGTTGGTAAAAAAATACACCAACAACCTGACCATCATTTATGATGGCGATGCCGCGGGAATTAAAGCAGCATTGAGGGGGTTGGATCTTGCCATTGAGGAAGGGCTGAATGTTCAGCTTGTCCTTATTCCCGACAAGGAAGACCCAGACAGCTATGTAAAAAAAGTCGGTGCAGATGCGTTCAGGGAATTTGTAAAGGCCAACAAGAAGGAATTCATCCTTTTTCAACTGGAAGTAGCCCTGAAAGATGCCGGCAACGACAGCAACCAAAAAGCTGCCGTTGTTAACCAGATTGCAGAGTCGATTTCAAAACTCAGCAGGACAGAGGATTTTACCCGGCAACAAGATTATATCAAGCGTTGTGCCGCCATCCTGAAGGTAGATGAACAGGGCCTTACAGCGCTTGTCAACAAGTTCAGCAAGGACAAGATTGGCAAAGAGGAAAAACGGGCACAACGGGAAGGAATTGACCAGGTCATTCCGGCCGAAACACCAGCGGATGATGGCGCGGGGATAGATCTTCTTTTCAAGGATGAGTTGAATGAACAGGCAGTCATCCGCTCCCTGATTGAGTTTGGCGGATTGGCATGGGATGACCAGCAATCTGTAGCTTCATTCATCTTTAAAGAAATTGAGAATGATGGACTGGAAGACCTTTTTGACAACAAACTGTTGGTTGGTGTATTGAACGCTTACAAAACCATGCACCAAGAAGGCAGTAATCCTACTGAGAAAAACTTCCTCTACCATGAAGATCCCCAGATAGGACAGATGGCTGTCTCATTGCTTACCGAGAAACATCAAATAAGTCCCAACTGGACAAAATTTTACAAAGGCGATATACCGCAAAGAGAAGATCTTTACAAGGAAGAGGTTCTTTCCACGATGACCTACCTTAAATTGAGAAAAGTAAAACGCCTTATGATTGAGAACCAGGCGGATCTTGAAAACGACAACAACGAAGAGGATACGATGATCCTGCTGCAAACCCACCTGCACCTGAAACAGGCTGAAATGGAATTGATGAAAACCATTGGAACCGTCATCTTCAGATAATTTCTCTATTGAGGATCTACATTGACCTGAACATGCACTGACTTGAATAATGCATCATTCAACATGATGGCCATCACCTGTTGTATATGGTTTCTGGCCAGGGTATTCTTTGAGCCATCCCTGGGCAACTTGAGGAGAATCTCATAAATATATTTGTTGCGAACCCTGTTCACCACAGGTTCTGCAGGCCCAATCAAATAATCGCCAAACATGGGCTGGATGCGGCTTGCAAAAAAATCTGCGGCGTTCAAGGCCTTTGGTTTATCGGTGTGTTTGAAAAACAACTGGATAAGCCTTGTATAGGGAGGATAGTGAAACATCTTGCGTGACTCCATCTCCATGGTATAAAAAGCTTTGTAATCATGTGCTGCCACCAATGCAATGATAGGATGACCAGGATTGGATGTTTGAACGATAACAGCCCCTTGCTGCCCTCTTCTTCCT
The DNA here is from genome assembly GCA_903834825.1 of uncultured bacterium. Taxonomy (GTDB): domain Bacteria; phylum Bacteroidota; class Bacteroidia; order Chitinophagales; family Chitinophagaceae; genus Pollutibacter. The sequence goes on from CAILKQ010000107.1 coordinate 17,209, forward strand.
GCACGGCCACTCACCTGTTCCATCAGTTGAAAGCCACGCTCATTTACCCTGAAATCAGTAAAGCTCAACAACCCGTCAGCATCCAGGATGCCGACCAAAGCAACATGCTCAAAGTCAAGCCCTTTGACCACCATCTGGGTTCCCACCAGGATATCCATCTGGTGCTTTTCAAAACTCCTGATCATCTCGTCGTGGGCATATTTTCCTTTTACAGTATCAATGTCCATCCTTGCAACCGTATGCTCAGGAAACATTTCAATCAGGTCTTCCTCCACCTTCTCGGTGCCAAAATTCTTTTCCACCCAGCTGGCACCGCCACAGGCTGTGCAGGTGAGCATCACAGGATAAGAAGTACCACAATAATGGCACTGAAGCCTATGGTGAAGTTTATGGTAAGTTAGGGTAACATCACAATGTTCGCAGTGCGGAATAAAACCACAGGTGCCACAAATCTTATAGGGTGCATATCCCCTTCTGTTCTGAAACAGGATGACCTGTTTTTTATCTGCCAGTGCCTTGTCCATCGCCTCTTTCAAAGCAGGTGTAATCATGTGACGCACCATTTTGTTGTTGACCATCCCCCTGGTATCCGCCACTGTTATGGAAGGCAGTTCAACGCCACCATAGCGCTCAAACATCTCCACCAAACCATATTTCCCACTCACGGCTTGGGCATAGGTTTCGATGCTGGGCGTTGCACTTCCCAAAACCACTTTTGCACTGCACATTCTTGCGTAATAAAGGGCTGCATCACGGGCATTGTAGCGTGGCGCAGGATCCTGCTGTTTGAAGGATGCATCCTGCTCTTCATCAATGATGATCAAGGAAAGGTCTGAATATGGCAGAAACAGGGCTGATCTTGCGCCCAATACAACCCTGATTTCCCCTTTCTTCACCTTGTTCCAGAGCTCTACCCTTTCATTGGGGTTGAACCTGGAATGATAGATGGCGATATACCCACCAAAATGTTGTTGTAATCTTCGAATAATTTGCGCAGTAAGGGCAATTTCCGGAAGCAGGTAAAGCACTTGTTTTCCAGCCAGTACCTGCGCTTCAATCAGCTTGATATAGACCTGCGTCTTTCCACTGGAGGTGACCCCATGCAGCAAACAAACCTCTTTTTCCTGAAGGGACTTTACCAATTTTTCATGGGCAATGGTCTGTACAGGAGAAAGGGTGAACTCAATCTTTACCTGTTTGGATTGAAGCGGCAGGCGGTCTACAGATTGCTTTGAAATGACCAGTATTTTTTTATCTGCCAATCCTTTCAACTGGGATGAACTGGCATCCGCTTTTTTCAGCAATGCGGGTTGCTTCACCTCTCCTTCTGTTTTCTGCAGGTGGAGGAAAGCCAGCAACAATTCCAGTTGCTTTGGAGCCCGGTTGCTCCATTGGTTCAGCAATCCTGCCAGCGCTTCTTCGCTGTGGTAATCTGGATGAAGGTGAACAAAATTCTCTCGCTTGGGCGTATATTTTTCCTTGAGTGATTCCCATGCAATGCATACTTTTTTTTCCAACAACCTTTTAACCACAGGGTAAACATGGGATGCATCCAAAATATCCTGCACCTCCTCCATCTTGAGTTCTTTTTTCAGCAACAATCCTTCTGCCACCAGGTATTCCTGATCATCCAAGTCGCTAAAATCCTCCCCATATTCCTCATTCAGCATCAGGATGGTTTCACTGCTGAGTTTGAGTTGGGTGGGCAGGGCTGCTGCCATCACCTCTCCCTCACTGCACATGTAATAATTGGCCATCCAGTTCCAGAGGGCAAGCTGCTGATCATAGACAACAGGTTCCGGATCAAGTACCTGGATGATGGGCTTGGGATCAAAACCCTTGGGGCCAGTATCAGACAAGGATTTGATGATGCCGGAATACCTTTTTTGCCTACCAAAACTAACCTCAACCCTTACCCCAGGTATGGCAAGAGGCTGCATCTCTGCCGGTATGGCATAGGTATAGGTCTTGGGCAAGGCTAATGGTATGATGATTTCTGCAAACAATAGTTGAACTGCTTAGGGTTTCAAAAAATAGGTTGGGTTGATCCAGGATGCCCTGTATTCAATCAGCTTATCGGCCATTTTCTGCTTCGCGATGCCTTTCAACGCTTTTGGATCGGCACCAGGGTAATCTGCACAGTCAATAGGTTCAAGGTAAACGGCCCTTGACCTGCCTGGGCTAAGGGTAAAGAAATGCCGGAAATGCATGCGGTGGTAGGTATCCAAAAAAAGGATGGGCTGTAATTTCTTTCCTGTCTCAATGGCCAGCTTAAAAGCACCATCGTACATTTCAGCCATAGGGCCATCGGCCATGTTGAAGGTGCCTTCAGGAAACACCGCTATTGAAATTCCTCTGGCAAGGGTATTGCGAAGGTCATTCAAACTCCTGGCCCTGTCTTCGGGGCTGGAACGATTGACCGTGATTACACAGAACTTGTACAAGAATCCAAAAATCGGAACTTTTAGCAACTCATATTTCCCAATGGCCCTGAAATGATGCTTGATTGCCAGGATCACAACAATAGCATCAAGATAAGAAATATGGTTGGGGATGAAGATGTACTGCTCGTTGGCTGCTGGCTTTGATTCGTAATGATTGACATGTCTAATGCCAATCAACAGAAAAAATAAATTTCCCAACACCCTGTAAATCTCAAACATGATGTTGCCACCCCTAAATTTGCCCAAGGGCAGACAGAGGATCAGACAAGGTATGAGGGAAATGATGATGATTACAGCAAGGGAATAGGCATACAAGCAATACAAGAGCTGAAATGGGGCGATAAGGAACCTGGCTTTATGCATATATTAATTCAAATATACACTTTCCCGTTTGTATCTTTACCGGCCAATGACAGCGGAAAAGACCATAGCGCTGCACACACTGGGGTGCAAGCTCAATTATTCGGAGACTTCCACCTTGGGAAGAATGCTGGAAAAAGAAGGCTTCACCAAAAAGGAATTTGACGAACCCGCAGATGTTTATGTCATCAATACCTGCTCCGTCACAGAAAATGCAGACAAGGAATGCAGACAATTGGTGAGGCGCATCCAGAAACAGAATGCTGAGGCCGTGGTTGTTATCACAGGATGCTATGCACAGTTAAAACCCAAAGAAATTGCTTCCATTCCTGGTGTGGATCTTGTGCTTGGTGCAGCAGAAAAATTTAATCTTCCTGAACACCTCAGGAATTTCACAAAAGGAGATTCAACAAAGATATGCAGCTGCGACATCAGTGAGGTCAATGATTTCAATGCCTCATTTTCGGTAACAGACCGCACCAGAACATTTTTGAAAGTGCAAGACGGATGTGATTACAATTGCTCGTTTTGCACCATACCACTTGCGCGTGGAAAAAGCAGGAGCAACTCATTAGGGAATGTGGTACAACAAGCAAGGGAAATTGGTGCCAAAGGGGTTAAAGAAATTGTGCTGACGGGTGTAAACCTGGGAGATTTTGGCATGATGGATGGAGAAAGAAAAAATAGTTTTTTTGAGCTCTGCCAAGCCCTTGATACAGTCGAAGAAGTAAGCCGGTACAGGATTTCATCCATTGAACCCAATTTGCTTACCAAGGAAATCATTGAGCTGGTTGCAGCAAGCAAAAAATTCATGCCCCATTTTCATATCCCGCTGCAAAGCGGAAGCGATACCATCCTTGGATTGATGAGAAGGCGTTACAAGAGAGAACTCTATGCAGAGAGAATTGAGATGATCAAAACCCTGATGCCTGATTGTGCCATTGGCGTAGATGTTATTGTTGGATTTCCATCAGAAGGCGAAAAAGAGTTCATGCAGACATTCGATTTTCTTCATTCCCTTGATGTTTCTTACCTGCATGTATTTACCTATTCTGAAAGACCCAATACCAAGGCCCTTGAGATAAAGGGTATTGTTCCCAAGCAGATCCGTAACGAGCGCAACAAGATCCTTAGGAACCTCTCCTATCAAAAAATGCAGTATTTCCGGGCTTCACAGGAAGGAAAATCTAGAACAGTCCTGTTTGAACAGGAAAATAAAAATGGAATGATCGAAGGGTATACTGATAATTATATCAGGATCAGTACTCCTTTCAGGGATGAACTGGTGAACCAGGAAATGGAATGGCCAATCAGATAAAGCGGGTCTATCGAACCACGATTTTCAATGCCGGCGCCAACTGTAGTTTCCCTTTGACATTTCGAAAAAGTACCTGATTGAAAAAAATAGTATCCCCCGCTTTTACATTGTCTTTGATGCTTTCAGCCCATACCTGACTGAGTTGTGCGGTATTGTTGAAGTCTCCAACGCGAAGATCATTCATTGATTTGGTTTGCCCTGATTCATCATCACGATAAGTACTTTTAAACTTATAGTTGATCCGAAATGCGTTGACGGGGTATAATTTCCCTGCATTGTCTCTGACCAAAATCGCTGCAGGCGCGATGGCCGCGATTTGAGCAGCCAGTGCATTTCCCGTTGCCACAGGGCCCCAATAGGTGGCAAATGTCAGGGGCATGGGGGCTGGTATCGTATCCACCTTTGCTTTCTTCGATTGTGCAAAGGAAAAAATTGAAGCCAGAAAAAAAACAATTGACAGGACAATTTTGCTCATGGTACAAAGCTAATCGTAGTGATTCTAATGAACAGTTAAATCTGACCTATGCTATCCCAGGTTGGCCAATCCTTCCTTCAGCATGTTGATCTTGTCCAGTGTATCCGCCTGCTTTTTTCTTTCCATGTCTACCACTTCAGGCTTGGCATTGCTGACAAACTTTTCATTGGAAAGTTTTTTCTCAACACTTTCAAGAAAGCCTTGAAAATAGGCCAGTTCTGTTTCAAGCTCCTTTCGCTGGATGGATGTATCCAACACCTGATCTGCCTTTACATAGAACTTGTCTCCGCCAATCACCAGCTGAATGGTTTCAGCCACTGCATCATCGGTAAAGAAAAAAGCTTTTGCATTCACTTGTTTGCAAAGCAGTTCCTGTATGGGCAACCAAACGGATTTTTCTTTTGCTGCAACAAACAAAGAAACAGCATCCTTGTTCTTGATCTGTGCCTTTACTCTTGCATCCCGGATAGAAGTGATGGCTGACTTGAGCAATACAGCCTCTGTGAGTATCGCATGGTCTGCAGCCCTGGCAATGAATGATGCATCCATCTGCCTGACACAAAGATCAACAGGCTGGTCATCCCTCAACAGGTGGTACATTTCTTCGGTTACAAATGGCATGAATGGATGCAGCCTTTCCAATAATATTTCAAAAAATGAAATGGCCTTGTTCAGATGGGCCTCATCCATGGGCTTTTCAAAACCAGGCTTGATCCACTCAAGATACCAACTGCAAAAATCATCCCAAACCAGGGTGTACAAGGTTTTGAGAGCCTCACTCAATTTGAATTGCTCCATCAATTGATCTGCTTCAGTACATACTTCGCGCAGTCTTGCATCAAACCATTCATGGGGCCAGTCTGAACCCAGGGTCATCTCTTCCGCAGTGAGATTGGTCTTAGACCGCTCCTTCCAAAGTTGGACCAGTTTGAGGGCATTCCATATTTTATTGATGAAATTTCTTCCTTGCTCATTGGATGCCTTGTCCCAGAGAAGATCATTGCCTGCAGGAGATGCAATGAGAATGCCAAAACGAACGGCATCGGCACCAATATCATCAATCATTTCAAGCAGGTCTGGAGAATTGCCGAGTTGCTTGCTCATTTTTCTGCCCTGCAGATCGCGAACGATGCCTGTGAAGTAAACATCTTTGAAAGGCTTTTGGCCCATGTATTCATAGCCCGCCATCACCATTCTTGCTACCCAAAAGAAAATGATTTCGGGTGCCGTGACCAAAGTATTCGTGGGATAATAGTAAGCAACATCCTTGTTCCCAGGATTGGAAATGCCCTTGAAAACCTCAAAGGGCCAGAGCCATGAAGAGAACCATGTATCCAAACAATCCTCATCCTGCTTGAGTTGTGGATTGTC
>CAILKQ010000108.1 GCA_903834825.1 uncultured bacterium
AGACCATCACTTTTGAAACCAATGTTGATCACCACGTCGGTTTTGGTAAGGCCCACTACGATACCTTGAACCATTTCACCATCAGTGATTTGTTTGAATGTGCCCTCATAAACGGCATCATACTTGAGTTGCTCCTCGTTGTTGTAACGGGCAACGTTGCGCTTGTCAATGCTCCAATCGAAATCATCGTGAGCGGAGACTGTTAACGGATTAGCTAGTGTGTTGTTTTCTTCCACTATTAAGTTCCTCCTTTTGTTTGAATTTCAGGCTGTTTTGTCAGCCTGATTTGGGGACGGCAAAGGTAATTGAAATACTGATTCAGACAGAAAAAAACCCTATTTTTTGGGCTATTTTTTCAAGCAATCTGGTCAAAAAAAGGGTTTTTCATTGGTTTTAACCCTTAGCGATCTTCCTGATGGCCTCTGAAAGCTTGTCCAGGTCCTTTAGTGAGGTATACACATTGGGTGTAACCCTAACGCCATGGATGTTTTCCCAGTTGATGGCAACCGTATGGATCTTGTGTTTGGTGAACAATTCCCCGGCAACCTCTTCAGGTTTCTTCCCTTCAATGGCGATGCTGGCAATGGCGCAGGAAAGATGCTTGTATTTGGGTTGGTTAAAGGAAACCTTGGGAAGATCCTTGACCTGGTTGACCCAATGGTCTTTGAGCTGCCTTAACCTGTTTTCTTTGCGCTTGCTTCCAATCACCTCATGAAAATCAACTGCCGCACCGATGGCCATTTCTGAAGCAAAGGATCGGGTACCCAGCGATTCAAATTTTCTGATATCAATGCCATCCGGTTCATTGTTGGAAAGCAAGGCCCATACATCCTTTATCTTATCTTTTTTGATGTAGAGCATGCCACTACCAAATGGAGCACTCAACCACTTGTGGAGTGAGGTGGCAAAATAATCGCAACCGAGATCTGGAATCTTGAAATCGAAATGGGCAAAAGTATGCGCGCCATCTGCAATCACTTCAATCCCCATGGCATGGGCAGCATCTGCAATTTTTCTGACCGGCATGATCTGGCCACACCAGTTGATCAAGTGGGTCACCATCACAACCTTGGTCTTGTAGGTAAAGGCTTTGGTGTAGCAGGCAGCAATCTCCTCTTCATTTTCCATGGGAAGTTGCAGGTCAACCCAAACCAATTTGATGCCATCACGCTTTTCCCTTTGCTTCCAGGCATTGATCATATTGGGATAGTCTTGCCGTGTGAGAACCACCTCATCCCCAGCCTTGAGGTTGAGTCCAAAAATAACCGTATTGAGGCCCTCTGTAGCATTCCGGTTGATGGCAATTTCTTCCTTGTCACAACCTGCCATCCCAGCGAGTTTTTCCCGCAGGGGTTCACGGCCCTGGTCCAGAATTTGCCACATGTAATAAGATGGCGCTTCATTGGCATATTGGTAATACCGGATATGTGCATCTTGAACAACCTTGGGTTGAGGGGCAACTCCACCATTGTTCAAATTCATGATGTTGGGGCTGACGGTGTACGACGCTCTTACCCATCCCCAAAAATCTTCGTCACTGGCCATTGAATCATGCGCGTTGGGATGATTTGTTGTGGCATATTTGCTGGCCTCGGCTGCAAATACAGGATCAATGGCAGACAAAAAAGGAAGAACCGCTGCAGACCGCAAAAAATTCCTTCTGGAAGATGGTGTTGGCATATGTCCCATTTTTTTATGTTGTTTTTGAAGCGATGGTTTTTGCAGCAATCCAGCCGCTTGACCATGCATGTTGAAAGTTATATCCTCCGGTAATCCCATCAACATTCATCACTTCGCCCGCCACAAACATACCAGCGATTTTCTTGCTTTCCATCGTGAGGGGATTGATCTCTTCCAATTTGATGCCACCCGCAGTAACAAACTCTTCTTTAAACGTTGTTTTCCCGCTTACGGTGTATGGATCATTGCACAGGGATCGGGAGAGGTTTACCAAGGCTTGTTGAGGAATGTTGGGCCAGATGTTCTCTGGATCGATGCCTGATTTTATCAGCAAATAAGTCCATAGCCTTGCACTGAGGTCAAAGCTGTTTTTTGAACCTATGGCGTTGCGCGCAATCGCCTTGCTATTTTTCAACGCATCCAGCATCATGCTTTCATGCGAATCAGGCACCCAATTAAGCCTTACCTCAAATCCATAATCTGCAGCATTCAATTCCCTTGCTGCGCGTGAGGACAACTTGAGAACGGCCGGTCCACTAAGCCCCCAATGTGTAATCAATACGGGGCCGGTTTCCTGTAATTTCAAAGAGGGGATTTTTACCATGGCATGCTTTGATGAAACGCCCATCAATGCGTGCAAATGTTTGTCAGGGATATTGAACGTGAACAAGGAAGGGACGGGAGTCTCAATGGAATGGCCTGTATTTCCTAACCAATCAAACCCAGACAACTTAGGATGACCGCCTGCGGCGATGCAAATAAAATCAGCTGTTTCAAGTGTGGATATTTGACTGGCAGTCAATACAGATAATGTGAATACTTCCTGGTCTTTGTGAATGGATACAACTTCGGCCTGCATCACGATCTTGACATGGTATTGCTCAGCTTCTGCCATCAGACAATTGATAATGGTTTGGGACTGATCTGTTAAAGGGAACATCCTGCCATCCAGTTCCGTTTTTAGCGAAACACCCCTTTCAGCAAACCAGTTGACCGTATCATTCGGAGAGAACTGATGCAAAGATTTTCGGATAAAATTTCTTCCCCGAGGATATGCATCCAGCATATCATCTACCATGGTAGATGCATGGGTTACATTGCATCTGCCACCACCACTGATGCGCACTTTAGCAAGCAGTTTGGTTGATTTTTCAAGGATGACAACGTCTAGGTTGCTGTCTAACCTGGCAGCATTAACGGCACAAAAAAAACCGGATGCCCCTCCCCCAATGACGATTAGTTTTTTTCTTAGGCTCATTTTTTCATCATCATGATAGAGGCAAACATTTCCAATCCATCCCAGAGGTTCTGAATGCGAATATTTTCATTTTCCGCATGCTGGTTGTTGTCGTGGTTGGCCATAGGAACAGTAACTGGTTTGGTGTTGAGCATTTGCTCAAAAATAAAAAGCGGTAAACTTCCGCCCAGGGTTGGCAACAGCACTGGTTTTTCAGGAAGTGCCGCCGTTACTGCAGCCACAATCTGCTGCGCCATGGCATTGTCCATGGGTGTCTTTTGGGCGTTGTACCCCTCCGAACGTTTTACCATACATATTTTATCATACAATGCCCTCTCCTCATTCGTTGGCTCAGCATCTGTCACGTGATATCCCTGTGCTTTGATATGATTGATTACTTTTTGTTGTTGTCTTTTCCAATCATTGCCCGCAACCAGTCTCAGGTCTATGGAAGCAATTGCTTTTGTGGGAATAACATTGGCTGATTGTTTGCCAACTCCTGCGCTTTGTAATCCGTTGATGTTGAGGGAAGGACGATTAAGGTTTTCGTTGATTGTTCCCATTCTTTCTGCTTTTTTAATACCCAGCTCTTTTTTGAGTTGCTCCTCAACAGCTGGAATTTTTGACAAGGCACTCTTTTCAGCTTCAGTAAGGGGAATAACGTCATCATAAAACCCTTTGATGGTTACCTCACCTTTGTTGTTCTTCATGCTGGCAAGCAAATGTGCCATTTCCATGGCGGGATTTGGCGCCCAGTTCCCATAATGGCCAGAGTGTAAAGGTCGCTTAGGACCAAAAACAGTCAACTCCACATGGGTATCTCCGCGTACACCAAAAACAACTTGCTTTCTACCAGACTGGTGCACCGGGCCATCGCTGATGACCCAAATATCAGCATTCAACAGTGTTTTGTACTGATCGAATATTTCATCAAGATGGGTTGATCCCGCTTCCTCTTCTCCTTCAAAAAAGAATTTGATATTGATGCCTGGGGAAATATGCAAGGCAGCAAGTGAAGCATATGCATTGATGATGGTGTAAACGCCAGCCTTGTCATCTGAGCTGCCCCTAGCATAAATTCTCCATTCAGGATTGAATGCAGTTGATGGCTGTGGCCAGTCAATCAATTGCGCACCATTGGCAAGTGAACCATTGGCAAGCCGGGGTTTGAAGGGATGTAAACCCTCACTCCATTTCGTTGAGTCAACAGGTTGTCCGTCGTAATGGGCATAAAAAACAACTGTTTGGGTTGCCCCCGGAACCATCACTTCGCCATACACAGCCGGGGGTTTATCGGAAGTTTTGGGATGAAGGAGTTGAACGTTGGAAATGCCTTTTGATTTCATGTAATCTGAGATCCAAGTGGCATTTTTCTTGATGTTGGGCATATCATCTGCAACATTGGGAATCTTCAGAAAATCAACATAAGTAGCCAACAAATTATGTTCATTGGCTTTTCTGAAATCCCTGACTTTAAGTACGGGTTCAGATTGTGCAAATACAAAAAATGGAGACCACAAAAACAGGATGAATGTTCTCATGGAATAAAGTTAGCATATAGAAATGAGTAAATAAGAATCAGTAGCCGCTGTAAAGTGCTTGATTGGTATTTTCGTTTTGAATGATTTTTTCAAAACTGGAAAGAATGTCTACCCTGCCACGTTTTATGCATATGGTATGCTCATAATGTGCTGAGAACTTACCGTCCCTTGTCCTTACGGTCCATCCATCAGCATCATAAATAACATCTCGCGTACCCATGTTGATCATGGGTTCTATGGCAATCACCATGTTTTCACGAAGCTTTGGTCCAGTGCCCTTTTTACCATAGTTGGGCACTTGTGGATCTTCATGCAATTGCTTCCCCAACCCATGTCCGACCAATTCTCTCACCACACCATATTGATGCTGGCGCTCTGTATAGTCTTGGATAGCGAAGGAAATATCGCCAACCCTGTTTCCAGCAATGGCTTTTTCTACACCCAGTAAAAGTGAAGTTCTGGTAACCTGCATCAGCAGTTGATGCTCTTCAGCAACAGGTGCAATGCCAAACGTATAAGCACTGTCACCATGGAAGCCATTTTTGTAGACACCTACATCAATCGAAACAAGATCACCTTCTTTGATGGTATTGTTGTTGGGAAAACCATGAACAACAGCGTCATTAACAGAAATACAAGTAGCAAATGGGTATCCACGATAGTTTTTGAAAGAGGGGACAGCCTTGTTGTCGAGAATAAATTCTTCTGCTCGATTGTCAAGCATTTGAGTAGTAATACCAGGCTTAAGCATAGATGCCAATTCTGCCAATGTACTACTAACCAAAAGAGCACTTTCACGAATAAGTTCTACTTCAGGAATTGTTTTGATTCTGATCATCTCAGATAGTGCTGGTGGTTGCAGGCTGTCTGCCTTGAATCCTACCACCTGACATCAAACCATCATATTGACGCATCAACAAGTGGGTTTCAATCTGCTGCAATGTATCAAGGATTACACCCACCATGATCAGGAGAGATGTACCACCGAAGAAAGATGCAAAAGATTGGGTAACACCTAGCTGCTGGGCAATACCGGGTAAAATACCGATAAAGGCAAGAAAAATAGCACCAGGCAACGTAATCCGATCCATTACCTGCCCGATATAATCTGCAGTAGGCTGACCTGGCTTAATTCCGGGGATGAAGCCGTTGTTTTGCTTGAGGTTATCGGCCATTTGCTTTGGATTGAATATGAGTGCAGTGTAAAGGAAGGTAAATGCGATTACCATAACCACGTAAATTAACATGTACCAAATATTGCTTGGATCATTGAATATCCTGGCAAGACCCTTACCTGATTCAAGGTTGGTAAATGAAGCCAATGTTGGCAGGAACATGATGGCTTGTGCAAAAATGATTGGCATTACACCAGATGCATTGACCTTGAGTGGAAGGAACTGTCTGGCGCCTGAAAGTGATCTACTGCCAACCAATTGTTTTGCATAACTGATGGGAACCTTTCGTACACCTTGTACAAGTAAAATTAAACCCAATATGATAGCGAATAAGAAAGCAATTTCGATCAAGAAAAGCAATAAACCACCACCGCCACTGGTTTGTTTGGCACCCAGTTCTCCAACAAAAGATTGGGGAAGGCGAGCAAGGATACCAACCATGATGATGATTGATGTTCCGTTACCAAGACCCTTGTCTTGAATTTTTTCACCAAGCCACATTACAAACAAAGTTCCTGCAGTTAATACAATGATGGTTGAAATCCAAAAATAAGGCTGATAGGCTTCAATCAAAGCATCGCGGCTTACATTTTTAAGGTAAGCAACATACGCTGCTGCCTGAAAAAGGGTAACCAATGCGGTAAGATATCGGGTCCACTGGTTGATTTTTTTTCTTCCACTATCACCTTCCTTTTGGACCTTCTGCATTTGAGGAACAAGAATGGTCATCAATTGCATAAAGATGGAAGCCGAGATATAAGGCATAATACCCAATGCGAAGATAGATGCGCTTGAGAAAGATCCACCGGCGAATGTATCAAACAAACCAAGCAAGCCCTTCTTGGCACTTTGCAGGTCCAATTTATTAGGATCAATACCAGGTAAAGCAACATGAGAACCGAATCGATAGACAAGGATCAGCAATATGGTCACAGAGATCTTGCTGCGCAGATCATCAATGGCCCAGATATTCTTGAATGTTTGAATGAATTTCTTCACTTGGAAATATTTTGTCCGTTATGTGTAAATGACCTTGGTCACTAAATATCGGAAATTATTTGATGATTTCAACAGAACCGCCAGCTGCTTCAATAACAGACTTGGCTTTTTCACTGATTGCATTCACTTTGAAATCAATTTTTGTAGAAATGGCCCCGTTACCAAGAATCTTGACCTTATCGGTACGGCTAACCAGGCCATTGACATAAAGATTTTCCATGCTGAAAGAAGCAAGTGCATATTTCTCAACCAACGTTTCAATTTGTCCGAGGTTGAATACTTTGTATTCTACCCTATCGTTGTTTTTGAAACCAATTTTTGGAATACGACGCTGAATTGGCATCTGACCACCTTCATGTCCTCTTTTAGATTTGTAACCTGAACGGCTTTGTGCTCCTTTGTTACCTTTGGTAGATGTTCCACCATGGCCTGATGCTTCACCACGACCAATTCTTTTTTCTTTTTTTGTAGCTCCTTTAGCGGGCCTTAAAGTATGTAATTTCATGATGCCTGTTTTACTCAACGCAGTCTGATGAGGACCACTCGTATTAAAAAATAATGTAACTCAATTGGTAGGTAATCCTTTAGATTTCCTCAACCTTAACAAGATGGTTTACTTTCCTGACCATACCTAGAATCTGTGGAGTTGCTTCCAGCTCAACAGATGCATTGACCTTGCGGAGGCCAAGTGCTTCCATGGTACGTTTTTGGCGTTCAGGACGGTCGATGACACTTTTTACTTTAGTTATTTTCAGCTTCTTCATATTGAAACCCCTGGGGGTATTGTTGCGTGATCAAATGTATTGAAGGAAAGATTATCCGTTGAAAACCCTTTTTAGTGCGATGCTCCTGGTTTTTGAAACATGAATAGGCTCACGCAACATACCCAAGGCTTTGAAAGTTGCTTTTACCACATTGTGTGGATTGGCTGAACCAAGTGATTTTGCGAGAACGTCAGTGATACCAACACTCTCCAACACAGCACGCATGCTTCCACCTGCAATAACACCCGTACCGTGTGCTGCAGGCTTTATCAAAACCTTTGCCGCGCCTTCTTTTGCAAGTTGATCGTGGGGTATGGTTCCTTTCATTACAGGAACCTTTATCAGGTTTTTCTTTGCGTCTTCTATTCCTTTGGTGATTGCTTCTTGGACTTCCTTGGCTTTTCCAAGACCATGACCAACTACACCCTGTTCGTTACCAACAACTACGAGTGCCGAGAAACTGAACGCTCTTCCACCCTTTGTTGTTTTTACAACGCGATTGATGGCTACAACTTTCTCCTTCAACTCAAGGTCGCCGGCTTTGACTCTGCTGTAATTTACTTTTGACATCTATTGAAATATTGATTTGAACAAAATTATGATTAGAACTTCAGGCCACCTTCACGTGCACCTTCTGCTACTGCTTTAACCCTTCCGTGATAAAGAAAACCACCGCGATCAAAAACACAACCGGCAAGACCTACAGCAATTGCTTTTTTAGCAATGGCTTCACCAACCATTTTGCCTTTTTCAGTCTTGTTTACATTCTGTGCTTTAATATCCTTTTCCCGAGAAGAAGCTGATGCAAGCGTAACTCCGTTTACATCATCAATCAATTGCGCATAGATTTCGCTATTGCTTCTGAATACACTCAATCTTGGCATTGCTGCAGTTCCTGAGATCTTCTTTCGGATCGTATACTTGATCCTTTGTCTTCTTAATGATTTTACGTTCATCTTTTATGGTTTGTCCTGATGCTGCCAGGATAGTTAACGATTATTATTTACCAGCTGCTTTACCTGCCTTACGACGGATGAATTCACCCTTGTATTTTACACCTTTTCCTTTGTATGGTTCAGGTTTCCTCAGACCCCTGATTTTAGCCGCAACCTGGCCAAGCAATTGTTTGTCAGAACCTTCCAAGAAAATTCGTGGATTGTCTCCTTTTTCTTGGGTTGTTCTAACTGACAATTCCCTTGGAATTTCAAAAATGATGTTGTGGGAATAACCAAGAGAAAGATCAAGGATATTTGATTGGCTGGAGGCCTTATAACCAACACCCACCAATTCAAGCTCCTTTTTAAATCCAGCTGTAACTCCAACAACGAGATTATTGACCAAAGCTCTTGAAAGACCATGCAAAGCGCGATGCCTGATTTGATCTGTAGGACGCTTTAATTCAACAATGTTACCATTGATTTCAACCGATATATCACGGTCAATGTCTTGGGTGAGTTGGCCTTTAGGACCTTTTACTGTTACAACATTACCTGTACCAACAGTAAGGGTTACTCCTGCAGGAAGTTCAATAAGCTTTTTACCTATACGAGACATAGTATTCTGGTTTTAAATCCCTACCGTATTGCGTGGATGGTTTCAGTTCCGTATAGAAAACTTAGTGCGCAATCCAAACTTCCCGACAAGGAAAGATTTTAATTAATATATGTAACAAAGCACCTCACCACCCACATTCTGTGACTTGGCGTCTTTGTCAGTCATTACACCTTTTGAAGTAGAAAGGATGGCAACACCCAATCCGTTCTTCACTCTTTTGAATTCAACGGGCTTAGCATACTGCCTAAGACCTGGACGTGAAACACGCTCCAAGGTTCTGATGGCAGGCTCTTTGCTAATTACATCATATTTCAAGGCGATTTTAATCACACCCTGCTTGGAGTCATCCTCAAATTTATACTTAAGAATGTATCCTTGGTTGTAGAGTATCTCAGTGATACGCTTTTTGAGATTAGAAGCTGGAATCTCAACGATTCGGTGCCCCGCCATCTGTGCATTTCTGACCCTCGTCAGGAAATCTGCAATTGGATCTGTTGTCATAATTTGTTCCTCCTTAGTCCCAACAATGGGATTACTTCGGTTTAAGTTATTGAGTAGTAGTTCTGTTTAAATTCGGATTACCAGCTTGCTTTTGTAACTCCAGGTATCTTTCCTGAAAGAGCCATGTCGCGGAAGGTTACCCTTGAGAGACCAAAAAATCTCATGTACCCTTTTGGACGACCAGTAATCTGGCACCTGTTCTTAAGGCGTACTTTTGAAGAATTCTTAGGTAGCTGATCCAATGCCTGCCAGTCACCTGCTGCCTTAAGGGCTGCACGTTTTTCTGCAAACTTTTCGACCATTTTCTCTCTTTTCCTTTGTCTGGCTTTTACCGATTCTTTTGCCATATGTTCTTTATTGTGTTGAACCCGGGCTTTCGCCCAAATTAGATTTCAGTTAATCCTTTTTCATGTTTTTGAAAGGCATTCCCATTTCTTTCAGCAACTCATAAGCCTCTTCATTGTTTTTGGCTGTGGTTACAAAAGTAATATCCATACCGGTAATCTTGGTTACCTTGTCAATATCAATTTCAGGGAAGATTATTTGCTCAGTAACGCCAAGTGTATAATTACCACGACCGTCGAAAGCTTTTTCACTTATTCCCTTGAAGTCACGAACACGGGGAAGGGAAGTAGAAATCAACCTATCAAGAAATTCAAACATCTTAACACCGCGCAAAGTAACGCGTGCTCCAATGGGCATGTGCTTTCTCAATTTAAAGTTAGAGATATCTTTCTTTGATTTGGTAGATACCGCTTTTTGGCCTGTTACTGTAGTCAGCTCGTCGATTGCAATATCAATCAACTTTTTATCAGCAACAGCACCATTAACACCTCTGTTCAAACAAATTTTGGTGATTTTTGGTACTTGCATTACTGAACTGTAACTAAACTTTTTCATCATTGCTGGTATCACTTCATTGTGATACTTAGTATGTAACCTGGGTGTGTACGTTGATGTGCTCATTATTTTATTACCTCCCCTGACTTTTTAGAAATTCTTACCAATTTACCATTCTCCCTGGTTCTTTTTATTTTGGTGGCCTCTTCTTTCTTGGCATCCCAAAGCATCACATTGCTGATGTGCATAGAAGCTTCCTTCTTAACCATCCCA
>CAILKQ010000109.1 GCA_903834825.1 uncultured bacterium
TCTCTGGTGGAATAACTGTAGTTGCCATAAACGGAACCTTTTTTATCGGCAAGGTCATTCCTAAAATTAACCCCCAGTGAATTGGCAATCCTCAACCCCTCATCACCGCCGAAACCTCCTTGAGCATTTCCGCCAACCCGTACCTGAAATCCACGGCCACCGCCGCTAGAGCTTCCACCACCGCCACTGCCATCAAAATTGAAGGTGCTGGTATTGTTGTTGTTGGCGCCGCCAAACACGGAAACCTGCTTGTTGTTGTTGAAAAAGTTGACATTGGTACCCAGGGCATACCTGTCGCTTGAGCCAGCCCCAACTGAGGTGCGGCTGAAAATTCCCTTGTTCCGGTCTTTTTTCAATTGAAGGTTGATGATCTTGTCTGGCTCACCATCCTTGATACCAGAAATATTGGCCAGGTCTCCATAATCGTCGATTACCTGAACCTTGTCAATCATATCAGCTGACAATTGTTGGGTTGCTGCTTTGGGATCTCCACTGAAGAAATCCTTTCCATTTACCCTTACCTTGCTCACTGATTTGCCCTGTGCGGTGATATTTCCGTTCTTGTCCACCTCAATGCCCGGCATTTTTTTCAACAGGTCTTCCACCATGGCATTCGGCTTCATCCTGAAAGAATCCGCCTTGTATTCTACTGTATCTTCTTTTACAATGATAGGAGGAGTGGAAATGACAATCTCTTGCAATGAGCTGTATTCTGGATACAACTTGTAATTCTCCAGTTTCAATACCTCTTCACCCTCTGGGATCGCAAGCGCCTTGAGGTTGGTGCCGTACCCGACACTGGTAACCATCAGCACAAATTTGCGCTGGGAAATTCCCTTTACGAGGAAAAAACCGACATTATTGGACACTGTCTTGATGGTATCTTGGGCCCCAGCGATGTACACACCCACGGTAGCCCTTGCAATAGGATTGCCCAGGGTATCAATCAAACGGCCGTTGACCTGAAAGCCATCTTGTGAAAAAGCACTGAAGGAAAACGTTAAAAGGACTAAAATCAACTTAAATATTCTGCTCATATGTTTGTATTCGTGGAATTGGATGCCAAAGGTACTTAAACACCTTCGGTCAAAAATTGTTAAAACAAATTAACCTCCATTGAATAATTAAATTTCAGGGCGGCAAGGGTGGCTCAACAAGTGGTCAAAAAGGATTAATTTTGGCCCTTAGCAAGAACAGAAGAACATGTTTAAACTCATATCAGGATTATTCGGAGGCAGCAAATCAGAGAAAGACGTAAAGGAAATTCGTCCGCTTGTTCAAAAAATCAATGAACATTTTGCCGCCTACCAGGCGCTGAGCAACGATGCCCTCAGGTCAAAAACAAGCGAATTCAAGTCAAGAATCAAGGTTTCACTGGCTGAAATCGACAACAATATCAATGCATTAACCGAGCAGGCAGATCAACTTCCCGTTGAAGACATCCTGGGAAAGGACGATTTGTACAAAGAAGTTGACGCACTTAAAAAAACACGCAACGAAAAGATTGAGGATGCCTTAAAAGAGATCCTCCCTGAAGCATTCGCTGCTGTAAAAGAGGCCGGTCGGCGTTTGAAGGAAAATGAAGAACTTTCCTCTACCGCTACCGCGCTTGACCGCGAACTGGGGGTGATAAAAGACTATATCACCATCAAAGGAGACCAGTCTATCTTCAAAACCAGCTGGATGGCCGCAGGAAGCCTGGTGAACTGGAACATGGTTCACTACGATGTGCAGTTGATTGGTGGCGCCGTTTTGCATTCAGGTAAAATTGCAGAGATGGCCACCGGAGAGGGTAAAACCCTGGTTTCCACCCTGCCCGCCTACCTCAATGCACTTGCCGGGGAAGGTGTACATATTGTAACCGTTAATGATTACCTGGCCAAACGTGACTCTGAATGGAATGGTACCTTGTTTGAATGGTTGGGATTGACCGTGGATTGTATAGACAAGCACCAACCCCACTCAGATGCAAGAAGAAAGGCCTATCAGGCGGATATTACCTATGGCACCAACAATGAATTTGGATTTGATTACCTGAGGGACAACATGGTGCATTCTCCAGATGAGATGGTACAGCGCAAACATCATTTTGCGATGGTGGATGAGGTAGATAGCGTGTTGATTGATGATGCCAGAACACCATTGATCATTTCAGGCCCTGTTCCAAGAGGGGATGACCAGCAATTCCATATCCACAAACCCAAGATCCAGCAACTGGTAGAAGTACAGAAACAGGTGGTGTTGAAATCCCTGCAAGATGCCAAAAAACTGATTGCAGAAGGAAAGGATGGCCCCCAGGAAGGTGGGCTCCAGGTGATGCGGGCATTCCGCGGACTTCCTAAAAATACGGCCCTCATCAAGTTCCTCAGTGAACCAGGCATCAAGGTAAAACTCCAAAAATCAGAAAACTATTACCTGGCAGAACAGCAAAAACACATGCCTGAGGTAGACGAGGAGCTGTACTTCCACATTGATGAAAAAAACAACCAGGTAGAACTGACGGATAAAGGATTGCATTTCATCACCAAAGGTGGTGATGATCCCAATTTCTTTGTGCTCCCCGACCTCAGCCTTGCCATTGCGGAAATTGAAAAGGCCACTGGAACTGCAGATGAGAGACTGGCCATGAAAGAGGCCCTGCTGCAGGATTATTCTTCCAAGGCAGACAGGATCCATACCGTACAGCAATTGCTGAAAGCCTATACCCTTTTTGACAAGGATATTGAATATGTGGTCATGGACGGTGCCGTCAAAATTGTTGACGAGCAGACGGGCAGGATCATGGAAGGAAGAAGGTACAGCGATGGGCTTCACCAGGCCATTGAAGCCAAAGAAAATGTGAAGATTGAAGCAGCCACCCAAACCTATGCCACGGTTACCCTTCAGAACTATTTCAGGATGTACCATAAGCTGGCCGGTATGACCGGAACAGCAGAAACAGAAGCAGCGGAATTGTGGAATATTTACAAGTTGGATGTGGTCAACATTCCAACCAACCTGCAAATGACCAGAAAAGACCAGGAAGACCTGGTGTTCAAGACCAAGCGCGAAAAATTCAAGTCGGTCATTGATGAGATTGAACAACTGCGAGAAGCAGGAAGACCAATTCTGGTGGGGACCACCTCAGTGGAAGTGTCTGAGTTATTGGGCAGGATGTTGCAACAGAAAAAAATCCCACACAATGTATTGAACGCCAAACAACATGCCAGGGAAGCCCAGGTGGTGGCTGAAGCAGGTTTGGCAGGCAATGTAACCATCGCCACCAACATGGCGGGAAGGGGAACAGATATCAAACTGGGGCCTGGCGTGAAAGAAGCAGGAGGCCTTGCCATCATCGGTACGGAAAGACATGAAAGCCGTCGTGTAGACAGGCAGCTGCGGGGTCGGGCAGGACGTCAGGGTGATCCGGGATCATCTCAATTTTATGTTTCCTTGGAAGATGACCTCATGCGCATGTTCGGAAGCGACCGCATTGCGTCCCTGATGGACAGGATGGGCTACAAGGAAGGGGAAGTGATCCAGCACAGCATGATCACAAAAAGCATCGAGCGTGCACAGAAAAAAGTGGAGGAAAACAACTTTGGCATTAGAAAACGTTTGCTTGAATATGATGATGTCATGAACAAGCAGCGCAGTGTCATTTATGGGAAAAGACAGCATGCACTTTTTGGAGAAAGGCTGGCCCTTGACCTCGACAATGCCTATTATGCTGTTGCAGCAAATATCGTCAACCAATTTACAGGAAGCAATGACCATGAGGGTTTCAAGCTTTCTGCCATCCTGCACTTCAGTGTAGAAACCGCTATTTCCAAGGAAGCGCTTGAAAAAGGAAATACCAACGAACTCACAGAACAGTTGTACAAAGAATCAATCGATCATTATACAGCCAAAAAATCACTCTTGGCCAAACAATCATTGCCTGTATTCCAGAATGTTCGCATTACACAAGGCAACCATATTGTCAATGTGGTGGTTCCTTTCACAGATGGCAAAAAGACCATCAATGCGCTGACCAACCTGGACAAGACCATCAGCAGCAAAGGCATGGAACTGATTTCATCCCTTGAAAAAACCATCACCCTTGCCATCATTGATGATACCTGGAAAGAGCATCTCCGGGCGATGGACGACCTCAAGCAAAGCGTGCAAACCGCTGTGTATGAGCAGAAAGATCCACTGGTTATTTACAAGCAAACTGCTTTCCAGTTGTTCTCTGAAATGGATGCCGAAGTGAACAAGGATATCGCTTCATTCCTTTGCCATGCCTCACTTCCTGTTGAACATTCAGGGGGTGGATTAAAAGAAGGCAGGGAAAGCAGAACAGACATGAGCAGGATGAAAGTGAGGAAGGATGAACTGTCTGCATCGGGCGCTCCTGAACTGGCTGAGGGAGACAATGAATACCATGATCCCGCTGAGGCATCAAAACAGGAACCGGTGAGGGTTGGACCAAAAGTTGGCAGGAATGATCCTTGCCCTTGTGGCAGTGGAAAAAAATTCAAGGCCTGTCATGGTCGTGACGCAGCGTAAGCGAACACCATTAATAGTAGAACATGTTCAGACAACTCTATTTCTATCTTCTGGTACTGGTGATGGCATTCTGTGTATCAGCACAGGCGCAATTTGCCAAAAGTCCTTATGTGAAGAGAGATCCAAGGGTTGACAAGCTGGTAGACAAACAAATTGAACTAAACAAACAGGCATTAAGGGTAAGAACAACGCTAGAACCGGGATTCAGGATTCTGGTGATCAGTACAAACAAACGGGATTTTGCCATAGATGCCAAATCAAGGTTATTGAAAATATACCCAGACCAAAAATCATACCTCTTTTACCAATCCCCTAATTTCAAATTGCAATTCGGTAACTTCAGAACGATGAAGGAAGCAGAGCTGATGAAAAAGGACTTGGTACTGGAATTTGGAGAGAACCTCATCATCATTCCATCACAGGTGGAGGTGAAGGGAGAAAAACAGGAAGCTGAAA
>CAILKQ010000110.1 GCA_903834825.1 uncultured bacterium
ACTAGCCTAACATACTGACAGCCAATAAAAAAGCCCTGCAAAATGCAAGGCTTTTCTTTTGTGCTCCTCAGACTGGACTCGAACCAGTGACCCTCTGATTAACAGTCAGATGCTCTAACCAACTGAGCTACTGAGGAATTTCCCTTACGGGGATGCAAAAATAGGGTTTTTCAACATTTTTGAAAAGAAAAAACTCACGTAATATCTAAAAAATCATTCCTGTGCTCATATTGGCACGATTTCATCCTTTAGGCATTAATTTTAGGCCATTATGCCTAAAGCATCTGTGAACTTACAGCCCATCCACCTTCATGACGAACTGGTTCAGTTGACACCATTGTCTACTGAAGATTTTGAGGAGCTTTTTGCCGTAGCTTCTGATCCTTTGATCTGGCAACAGCATCCCAATCCTGACCGATATCAACGTTCTGTTTTCTCCAATTATTTTACAGGCGCTATTGAATCCAAAGGGGCTTTCCTAATCCGGAATGCAATAACTGCCGCCGCCATTGGTTCTTCCAGGTTCTATGACCATAAACCGGATCTTAAGGAGATCAAAATAGGCTATACTTTTTTCTCAAGGGCTTGCTGGGGGAAGCCCTACAACAGCAATGTAAAACACCTGATGCTGGCCCATGCCTTCACGTTTGTAGAAAAGGTTGTTTTTCATGTAGGCGCTTCAAATATCCGTTCTCAAAAAGCCATGGAGAAACTGGGCGCCGTCAAAATAGGAGAGGAGGAGGTTGCATATTTCGGGGAGCCTTCGCGGTGGAATTTTGTTTATGAAATCAGAAAACCGAAAGAAGTATAAACATCTATCTTATTGACTTACAAAGTTTTAAAATAATATGTTGAAGAGCTTAGGTATTTTAATTTTATAAATAAGGTCGTTTCTCAACCAAAATAGCGAAATAATTTTATTCATTCAAATCGGTTTTCTTCGTAAAACCTAATATTTCATGAAAGATGACATACAAAATATCCTTTCTGGAAAGATCCAAGTTAGGCATCACCATCTTATCCAAGCAACCTGCAGTTACCTTAAAAGAAGCCAAGGAGCAGGTTCAATGGCTCAAGACCAACAGCAGCTCAAAGACCAAGAAGCAGAGAAGTTAATTCAATTTGCCAGCGATCATAATCTTTGGGTAGAAAGTATAAATATTGATAATTACGTTTCACAAGGTGCGGAGCAAAAGGTATATCTTAAAGATGGCACCACAGTTCTAAAACTGAATGATGCTATTTATTACGCATCTTGGATTGATTATTTCCACAACCTATTGCTTAATAATTTATTTTTCCCCGATACCGCATATAATTTATTGGGCTTCTATAATGATCAGGGTGTGATTTATGCAGTAGTTGAACAACCTTTTGTTAAAGCGTCATATTATATTAGAAGATCTTCATGACGAAAATGTGCTCACACAAAATGGCATGCTATATTTTATCGATACTGTATTTTATATTGTCAAATCAAAGTGATTTGAATTACCTACTCAAGTTCAACCAAAATCCGCCTTGCATCCATCTCCCAGGCATCATTGATCCAAGCAGGTCTGAATAGGCCACATCGGTCAGGTTATCGACCTGGATCATCAATCCTGCTTTTTTCTTGAGCAGGTATTTTTCGATGCGGAGGTTTACCGTGAAATATTCCGGACTGATGCTCGCATTGATGGCATTGGCGGTTTGTTTGTTTCTCTTTTTATAGACTGTGCCCATCGAAACTGCGCCAAACTTGTTGGATATCCTCATGTTCGAATTCCAGAGCAATTGGGCATGTGAGGATAAGTAAAAGGATGGAATGGAATTTCTTTTTCCTGTTTTTAGAACAGTGATTCCGCTGTTCCATCTCAGTTTTGTTTCCTTCCCCCAACTGTGATTCCCGCTCAGATCGAGTTCAGCGCCCGTGGTGTTAATGTTGGCAATATTGCTGGCCAATGCGTAAATGCCTGTAGGAATAAGGTTGTTGCGGATGGGCATGTTTGCGTAGGCCGTGGTGGCCCAATCAATAAGCGAGGCCTGGTTGCGTTGGAAAAGGGTTGCGTGTACTTGAACGGGTTTGTCCAACAACAGGTCTGCACCTATTTCCATGTTAAAGCTTCTCTCCGCTTCCAGTGCTGGATTCCCGATGCTTCCGCCAGTGACCAGGGGCTTATTATAATTGTTATACCGCTCAGTAAAATCAGCATCCCTGATGCCTTTGCTGATGCTTGCCCTGAGGGTCGCCAGAGCTCCGGTATAGGCAAGGTTGAGCTGAGGAATCAGTGCCCATTTATAGCTTTGGTCCCAATCCGCTCTGATGCCTTCGGTCACAAAGAGTTTATTCAACAATTGGTGTTGAAGGTTTGCATAGATCCCAGTATGCAAGTGTTTGTGGTTGCCCCTGTCGTTTGAAGTAATCTGTTTGTTGAACACTTGCATCCCTGAGGTGAATTTCGCTTGTTGCCACTTGAAACGAACCGTATGGCGCAGGTCTGCATTGAAAAGATTTGTACTGTTTTGGTTGGGGATGGAAACAGGGCGGAATGCATATATATCTTTTAGTTGCCTTGCATTGGCCATGATGCTGAAGGTTGATTTTTCGCTTGTTCTGGTCAGTGCCAATTGCTGCCAGGTGGAGCTGACCGTTTCATTTGCCGTATCGCTGACAAAGCTGGTATAAAAATTCTGTGCGTTGAAGTCGCGGCTGTCGGCAGCTGCCCTTAGCATCAATCGCCACGCATCATTCAATTTTCTTGCGTAGCTGATGTTTGCCAGATCATTGTCAAAATAACCGGTGGTTCCCCTCATCTGCATGCCCTTGGCCTTATTCTGTTGCAGGCCGCCGGAGACATATGATTTTTTATTGCTGGATGAAAGGGCAATTCTTCCATTGAACAAACCGTATTGACCGCCTTGCACTGATGCGACTGCTGATTTGTTTTTTGTTCCGAAGTTGTGGGTGAAGGCCTTGGTGATTACATGAATCACACCACCGACAGCATCTGGTCCGTAAATGGCTGCAGCAGCACCTTTGATGACTTCAATCCTTTCAATCTCTTCCGGATGAATAGGGATATAGCTGTTGAAATGACCCGTCAATGGCTCATTGGCCCGCATCCCATCAATCACTACGAGTACCTGCTGAAAGGTTCCTCCCCTGATGATGAGGTCGCTTTGGGCACCCTGTGGGCCGCGTTGTTGCACTTCAATTCCCGGAACAAACCGAAGGAGTTCATCCAATGAATTGGCAGGGATATTTTTGATATCATCCTTGGTAAGAACGGAAATATTTCTGCCCGTTTCCCTGATCCTTTTTTGCTGCATTGTGGCGGAAATCAGCACTGGATCCAGGTCAGGCACCTGTGATAATAAAGTGTTGGAAAATGCTACCATCAGTGTCAACAAAATCAGCAATCTTTTCATCATTCTATTTTTATCATATTTCAAAAACCAACATAAATGCCATCTTCCCTCAATTCAATCGGAAATGTTTTCATGTTGTATCCCTCTCCGGTTACATTGTATCCATTGCGCAGTGCAAACTTGAAGCGGTGTAGCGGGCATACCGCATTGCCCTGCGCATCGATATAGCCCATGACCATCTTGGCGCCGGCATGCGGGCATTTGGATTGAAAGCCATAGAGTTGATCTTTGTGGCGTGCGATGCAAAAGGTGCGTTCCCCGATTTCGGCCTGAACGATATCATACTTGCCAAAACCAAGTTGTTCAACGGAATTGGCAACGAATTCCCATTTATATTCCTTGGTTGCCATAGTCAATAGACTGGTATCCTGTTTTGTAAGGATAGCGTTTGGTGTACATTTCGCGGACCTGGTTGAGGATGGTGGTGCGAAGCTTCTCAATTTCTCTTCGCTTTGTTGCGGATACAAAAACACAGCTGGAGCGGGTTTCGTTTTGCCAACGCTTATACAATTCGCTGAGCAGGTTTTCTTTCACTTCAGGTTCCAGCCATTCGTCAAAAGTCCTTTCCTCATACAAGTCCATTTTGTTGAAAATGGTGATTATGGGCTTGTCTGCACAACCCAATTCTGCAAGGGTTGTATTGACCACTTTCATCTGGTCTTCATATTGCGGGTGGGAAATATCAACCACATGCATGAGGATATCACTTTCCTTCACCTCATCCAGCGTGCTCTTGAAACTTTCAATGAGGTGATGGGGGAGCTTGCGGATGAAGCCCACAGTATCACTCAAAAGGAAAGGCGTGTTTTCGTAAACGATTTTTCTGGTGGTGGTGTCCAGCGTTGCGAAGAGTTTGTTTTCTGCCAATACATCACTTTTGCTCAAGAGGTTCATCAATGTTGACTTGCCTACATTGGTGTACCCAACCAGCGCAACGCGGATGAATTCGCCCCTTTCTTTTCTTTGGGTGAAGGCCTGCTTCTCAATCTCACCCAGCTTTCTTCTAAGCAGGTTGATTTTTTCACGCACAATCCGGCGGTCTGTTTCAATTTCAGATTCACCAGGGCCCCTTGTGCCGATACCGCCACCAAGGCGCTCAAGGTGTTTCCACATCCCGCGCAAGCGGGGCAAAATGTATTGGTATTGTGCCAGCTCAACCTGTGCCTTGGCCTGTGCTGTTTTGGCACGGTGGGCAAAGATGTCGAGGATCAGGTCACTGCGGTCGATGGTTTTGATGTTGACGGCCTTTTCGATGTTGCCAATCTGTGCTCCGCTGAGTTCATCGTCAAAAATCAAGAGGCTGATGTCTTTGCCTTCAGCGTATTGCTTTATTTCTTCGAGCTTACCCTTTCCAATATAGGTTTTGGAGTCTGGGTGCTGCAGTTTCTGAATAAAGGTTTTTACGGTTGTCGCCCCAGCAGTGGCAGCAAGAAATTCCAGTTCTTCAAGGTATTCCCTGATTTGAAGATCCTTTTGTTCTTTTAGTCCTACCCCAACCAGGATGGCTCTTTCAGCTTGTTGGAATAAGGTTGATTTTTCTAACAAAAATGAATGTTTTTTATAGTCCGCTCAATGCCAATCCAATGGAGAAAGGCCTTACTGACGGTCCCAGTCCTTCTTTGAAGATACTGGTAACGGTGTATGTTCCAAAAAAGCTGAGATTTCCCAAACCAGCCCTTGCCGTCAAGGCAAAACGCGTAGTATTGAGGTAGCGCTTGTCTTTTTCCTTGCTGATGTAACCGCCAGTACCGCTTGCATCCAGATCAATCTTGGATTTTACTTTCGCGCCAACCAGGGTTCCAATTTTTGCACCGAAAGCAAACTTCCAGCCCTTGTTCATGTTGTCTGGCCTGGCCGAGTACCTGAGTTCGATGGGGGCTTCCAGAAAGCTGGTTTCCAGTTTGTTTTTTTTGTATTGGGTGATGGTATCGCGCTTGAAACTGGCACCATTCCTGGTGTTCAAATCCACGGACATCTGGTCAAAATAAATATTGTCTGATCCTACACCCGGGCCTACTGCTACACTGAGGTGTGGATTGGATTTGAAGGGAAAATCAAACAGGAAATATCCGTTAAAGCTCCTGTTGAAGCTTTTGGTGGTGATGTTGTTTGCGTCTTTGTTTCCCCAACCTGCGATGCCGAACTGCAGCATGAAATGGTCTGATGCCCGCTTGGAAAGGTCGAGTTTGCTGTAATCTGGCTTAACCTTGGGTGCCTTGGGCTCTTGAACCTTTACCTTGGCTTTTTTATCCTGTGCAACGGCGCTGAGGGAAACCATCAGCAACAGCATTCCTAGTATCTGCTTCATAATCAAATTTGTGTGGTCAAAAGTATCTCCTAACGGGTTAATGAAAGGTTAAGATTCAGGGGGCAAAGGTAGTTTAGTTTGGGGAATATTGGTGCATGGCAGTAGCTGATAGGGGTCAAGGTTATCTATTCGGGTAAGTTTTCAAGATCGTTGAGGTCTTTGTTTCTTCCTGAGGCTTTTTTAGCCTGTTTTAGTTGGTTGATGTGGATTACCCTTACCGTTATACCATCAATTTCTTCCTGGGTGGCGCTTGAGTGGGTTTCAAAGAAGTCCAAACCTTTCACTGCCGTCATGATTTCAATTGAGTATGGGGGTCTTCCAAAGGAAAAAACATCAAATTCATCTGAAAGGAATTGTTCAATTGGGATAGCATGCTCAGGAAGCCCAAATTGAACAATTGCGGAGCGTAATTTGGTATAGTTTTCTGGCGATCTCTTTACCCAAAGGTCAATGTCTCCGGTTGTCCTGCTATATCCTCGGATAATTACCGCATAACCACCTACAAGTACATATTCTACATGATGTCGGTTCAGGGAATCGATAAAATCAATGAAATCATCGTTGAACAGGTTCATTTTGAATGCTTGCGGATGTTTATAATGGTTCGATCCACTTTTTTAGTTAGAAAATCAGGTTCACGAAATGCTACTTCAATCATTCTTGCAGATGCTTCGAGTCGTTCGCTGATGGTTTTATCATGCCAATACCGGAAATCAATGTTGCCATCCCTTTCCATTTTGCCTGCCCGGAAGTATTCAAGATCAACGAATTTTCTGGTCATTTCTTTGCTGATTATAATTAATC
>CAILKQ010000111.1 GCA_903834825.1 uncultured bacterium
GTTTTTTCCCCTTTGCCTTTCCCTCATCCCTCTGCCTTTCCCTATGCTACTAATTTTGTTAACAACTAGTGTATAAATACAGCCCCTCAAGCCTTATATTTGTCGACTGACCAAATCCAAAGATTGTGAGATTAAAGAGTTTAGAAATCAAGGGGTTCAAGAGTTTTGCGGATAAGACTATCATCAACTTTGACGAGGGAATTACCGGTGTAATTGGACCCAATGGATGCGGAAAAAGCAATATTGTGGATGCCATCCGTTGGGTAATTGGAGAGCACAAAATCAGCAATTTAAGAAGTGAAAACCTGGAAAGCCTTGTTTTCAACGGTTCAAAGACCCGGGGTGCCAGTGGTTTGGCTGAAGTGAGCCTTACCTTCGACAATACCAAGAATCTTTTGCCTACAGAGTTCAACACTGTTACCGTTACCAGAAAGTTCTATAAAAGTGGTGAGAGTGAATACAGGTTGAATGATGTTCAGTGCCGTTTGAAGGACATCCATAACCTTTTCCTCGATACGGGAGTCAGCACAGACAGCTATGCCATCATGGAATTGGGCATGGTTGACGACATCATCAAAGACAAGGAAAACAGCCGCCGTAAAATGCTGGAGCAGGCTGCCGGCATCAGCATCTACAAAACCAGAAAAAAAGAGGCCAAGCTTAAGCTGGACGCAACAGAGCAGGATCTGGCAAGGATTGAGGATCTTCTTTTTGAAATCCACAATCAGCTTAAGATGCTGGAGAGCCAGGCAAAAAAGGCTGAAAAGTATTTTGAGATAAAGAAAGAATACAAAGTCAAGTCGATTGAATTGGCGAAGGCGGCCTTGGAAGGTTTCAATATCCAGTACCGCGAACTAACAGAGCAGCAGCAAAAGGAGTCAGACCGCAAGATTGGTGTTGATACAAGGATTACGAATGAAGAGGCGGACCTGGAAAAGGAAAAACTGCAGTTTGTTGAAGAAGAGAAAGCCCTGCAGGTGTTGCAGCAATCCTATAATGAACTGGTGAACAACA
The DNA here is from genome assembly GCA_903834825.1 of uncultured bacterium. Taxonomy (GTDB): domain Bacteria; phylum Bacteroidota; class Bacteroidia; order Chitinophagales; family Chitinophagaceae; genus Pollutibacter. The sequence continues at coordinate 1,015 of CAILKQ010000111.1, forward strand.
TCAGGGGAAAGGAAAACGATAAAAACCTTGCCCAACAGCGGTTGCAATATCTCCGTGAAAAGGAGAAGTCCTTGAATGATTTTCTCTCCAAAGCAGGCGGTCAATCAGCAGGATTGGAAGAAAGCATCCAGTTTTCAACCCTTCAAATAACAGAGGAAGAGGCAAAGTTGGTAACACTGCAATCTAACATTGATCAACTAAAATCAAATGTAGACCTGAACCGGAAAGCATTTGATGAGAAGAGGGTATTGGTGGATGAACTGAGAAGGAAAAATCAATCGGTGCAAAGAAGCCAGTTTGAGGCGGAAAAAAATGTAGCCATCAGAGATACGTCCTTGATGAACATCGAGAAATCGATCAACCACATCAATGAGGAGCAATCACAGCGTCAGGCACAATTGGCAGATTTTACCGTTCAACGGGATGAAAATATATCTGCACTGGATGGCGAAAAATCCAACCTAGAAACACTGCAAAAGCAGCATGAGGAAGTAAAAGGACAGATTCTTCAAACCCAGGCCAAACTCGAAAACCTCCGTTCTCATCTTGCCGATGAAAATAGAAAATTGGATTCCAAAAAGAATGAACATGCATTGCTGAAAAGCCTGATTGATAAAATGGAAGGCTATCCAGAGAGCGTTAAATTTCTTCACAAGAATACCGGATGGAGCCATGCTTCACCGATTCTTTCTGACATAATCTATGTAAAAGAGGCCTACAGGGCAGCTGTTGAAAACGTGTTGGAGCCATACCTCAACTATTATGTAGTCAACAACCTTACAGAAGGGCTTCAGGCGGTACACCTGCTCGATGCCAATAAAAAAGGGAAGGCTAATTTCTTCATGCTGGACAAACTTGATGAAGTGTACGCATCAAAAAATATCAAGGCGGAAAATATTGCTGGCACCATTCCTGCAACAGATGTAGTTGAATACGATGAACGCTTTGAAAATCTTTTAAAGCACCTGCTGGGCAACGTGCTCATTGCAGAAGATGAGTCTGCGCTTGAAATTTCTACTGCCAACGTGATCCTTGAAAAGAATGGTAAATATGTAAAAGGCCAGTATTCATTGACTGGCGGAAGTGTTGGATTGTTTGAGGGAAAGAAGATCGGCAGGGCCAAAAACCTTGAAAAATTGGTAGAGGAAATCCTGTTGCAAGAAGAGGTGGTTACTGTCATCAAAGCTGATATTCAGGCAAGGCACAATGAAGTGCTGGAATACAACAACCAATTGCAGGAAAGGGTAATCGGAGAGTCGCAACGAAAAATCCAGGAGCTCACCAACAAATCTTTTGGTGTCAACAACAGGATTGAATCGCTAAATGCGGCTGAGCAAACAGCCGCCAACAGGGTAAAGGACCTTGAAGCCCAATTGGACCAGGGAAAGGAAAGCATCCAATTGGATCGCAACAAACTCGATGAGGCCAATAAGGCATTGTCAGCGTTGTCTGCCCAAATCCAACTGGTAGAGACAGACTATTCAGCTGCTGAAATGGCCTATAATGCTATCAATGCACAATACAACGATTCTAATATCCAGTTCACCAGACAGCAAGCCAAACTTATTGCTGTCACACAAGAGGCTACTTTTAAAAAGAACCAACTCGAAGAATTGAAGGTGCAGATCAAGAGCAGCACAGTGCAACTTGCAGAGGCCTCAACAACAATTGAAGAAACCGCTGCTGCACTACAGTTGGTTGAAGACGAATTGGTGGCTTTGTATCGCCGAAAGGAAGAGGACGGAAAGCTGTTGAATGAGGCTGATCAGGCCTATTACAACAAGCGCAATACGCTGAACGAGCGCGAGAGTGAACTGAGGCATAAAGTAAAAGAGAAAGAGCAGATTGATCAGTTGCTGAACATGATCAAGGACAAGATCAATGAACTTCGTTTACAACTTGCAGGCATCAAGGAGCGGTTGAATGTTGAGTTTAAGGTAGATATTAATCAGGTCCTCGATGAGGCCAGGCTTACCGATGAGCCATTGGAAGACCTTCAGGCTGATTGCGATAAAATGAAAAAGCGCCTTGAAAATATTGGCGAAGTCAATCCTACAGCAATTGAGGCTTTCACAGAAATGAAGAAACGCTACGAATTCATTGTTGAGCAGAAAAATGATCTGGTCAACGCGAAAGATACACTGATGCAAACCATCCAAGAGGTGGAGGCCACTGCCAACCAAAAATTCCTCACCACCTTCAATCAAGTGAGAGATAATTTTCAGCGTGTATTCAAGGCATTGTTTACCGAAGAGGACACTGCTGACATGGTTCTGGAGAATCCTGATGATCTTTCAGAGACAGGCATTGATATCGTGGCCAAGCCCAAGGGCAAAAGGCCGACTTCTATCACGCAGCTCAGTGGTGGTGAAAAAACGCTTACAGCTACTGCATTGCTTTTTGCTATCTATCTTATCAAGCCTGCACCTTTTTGTATCCTCGATGAGGTTGATGCACCGTTGGATGATGCCAACGTGGGTAAGTTTACCAACATGATCAGGCAGTTCAGCAAGGAGTCTCAGTTCATCATTGTAACGCACAACAAGACCACCATGTCTTGTGTTGACGTTATTTATGGGGTTACCATGCAAGAACAGGGTGTGAGCAAGTTGGTGCCGGTGGATTTCAGGAACCTGGGCTAGATATTATCATTTTTGTAATCTGTTTTTGTTGTTAATTTGCCTGAATGTCAACGGAGTTTAACACAGAAATGTACACCAATCGTTCAAATATCTTTTTCATTGGGATCGCCGGTACGGGTATGAGTGCTATTGCCCAGTATTTGAAGGCCTCGGGTAAGAACATTTCCGGGTCAGACAGGCAATTTCAGAAGGATGTTTTTAATGAAAGCCGGGTTGCCCTTGAACTGGCCGGAATCACCTGTTTTGAGCAAGGATCCGGGGGAGTATCAGCAGACATTGATCTTGTGGTGGTTTCAACTGCAGTTGAAGACACAGTGCCTGAAGTGCAGGACGCAAATCGATTGGGTAAAACCATTGTCAAACGCAGTGAATTATTGGCCGAAATTGTGCTTACCAAAAAAACAATTGCCATTGGGGGTACTTCCGGTAAAAGCACCACCTCTGCCATGTTGTATGAAATTTTGTTTCATGCAGGATTGAAGCCATCCATCATTGGTGGTGCTGGTCTAACGCGGCTTATCCAAGAGGGTAAGGTCGGAAACGCAGCCTACGGCGAAGGCGAATGGCTGATCATTGAGGCGGATGAAAGTGATGGGTCCATCGTTCAATACAGCCCAGAAATTGGGGTTTTGCTGAACATTGACAAAGACCATCAAGACCTTGATGAATTGGTCAGGCTCTTCAGTATTTTTAGAACAAATTCCAAACAATTTATTGTCAATCTGGCTCATCCACTGTCAGCTAGCCTTTCCAAGAAGTCAATATTTGATTTTGATTGCAATGAGCATTCTAAAGCATACATGAATGCTACAGGCTTTCATCAGAAAGGATCCATGATTGCCTTCTATGTTGAAGGCCATTCTTTTGTGGTGCACAGCCCTGGAAGGCATACCATGGAAAATGCCATGGCCGCCCTTGCTGTTGCCCATGGCCTAGGAATTCAATGGGAGGTTTGTGCCGATGCATTGCGCAATTATCAAGGCATTTACAGAAGGCATCAGGTATATGGAGAGAAAAATGGAGTGATTTTGGTTGATGATTTTGCCCACAATCCAGTGAAATGTGCAAGGTCAATAGAGGCTTGTCAACCCCTTGCCCAAAAATTAATCGCATGGTTTCAACCCCATGGATATGGGCCCACACGCTTTCTGCGCCATGATTTTGTTGAAGAAATTGCAAAAGTGCTTCGCCCCCAAGATGAGATCTGGATGAGTGAAATTTATTATGCAGGTGGAACTGCAGTAAAGGATATTTCCGCCAATGACCTGATTGAAGACCTCAAAGCCAAAGGGGTCAATGCCTTTTTCGTTGCCGATAGAAATGATCTGCTCAATGCGATGAGGCCCCATTTTACACCATCCACCACACTCTTGTTGATGGGCGCCAGGGATCCTTCGTTGGGGGATTTCGCGAAGCAGGTGTGGGCAGAGTTGTAGAGAAGTATTTTTCCTTAACTTAGAATCATGTCACATTTCCATTACTACACCAAGCAGGAATTGCTGGATCAGGTCAAGTTAAGAAAATATGAAACCAAGTTAGGGGAGCGGTTGCAGGTGTTGGAGCTGGGGAAGGATTCTCTTGCTCTTCATACTGATGCAAAATACGTCTGCTTTGGTATTCCAGAGAACATTGGCATTCTGGGCGATCATGGCACCAGGGGCGTAGAAAGTACCTGGTTTCATTTTGTCAACTCTTTTCTCAACTTACAGAGTTCAGACCTGTGCAGTGGAGATGAAATAATCCTTGCAGGTTATTTTGATTTCAGCCCTGTGATGAACATCATTGAAAGCAATTCCACCAATTCAGAGGAACGCATCAATGCCTGCAGGCATGCTGTCGCCAACATTATCGACGAAGAAGTAGAAGCTTTTGTGAAATGGGTAGTCCTTTCAGGAAAGATCCCTGTTGTGATTGGCGGTGGTCACAACAATGCCTATCCCATCGTCAAGGCCAGTGCAAAGTCCCTTTTCAAATTGGAAAAGACCAGCAAAGCCTTTGTGAATGTGATTAATCTTGCTGCAACAGCAGATTATAAAATAATGGAAGGGAGGCACAGTGGTAATCCATTCCGTTATGCCATGGAAGAAGGATATCTCAACCGATATGCTGTAATAGGGCTTCAGGAAAACGTCAACCCACAGAGCATGATGGACGATCTTTATGGGAATGTGAACATCCAATACTATACCTACGAAGAAATATTTGTTGAAGAACGCCTGAATTTTATTCAGTCTGTTTCTCAGTCTTTTTCCTTCATTGACGATCATCCCATTTGTATGGAGCTTGACCTTGATGTGGTGAGCAGTGTAAGTTCGAATGGTCAAAATCCCTCTGGCATTTCAGTCAATGAAGCAAGACAGTTCATCCGGTTTTCAGGCCACTATCCCAATATTTGCAGCCTTCATATCTGCGAAGGTGCTACCGCACAGCTCCACGGCGACTCACAGCAATTGGCCAAGCTGATTGCGTTTTTGGTCACTGATTTTGTGAAGAGCAGAGGGTAATTAAGGTTGAAGGGGTTGAAGTTGTTGTTCCATTTCATTATACGCTGTTAGGAAAGTTTAAGGGGTTGAAGTATTGGTATTCATCTTCAACCTCTTCAACCCCTTCAACAGGCCGGAGGCCACTTCAACACCTTCCTCAACTATTTCCCCCAACAAAACCTACAACGAATTAAATAATTCAGTAATTTACCTTTTCATAAATGTGAAGAAAAAAACTATTGAACCATGCCGGATTTTTCAATAAAAAAAACGACCAAGGAATATGATGTAGTGATTGTTGGTTCTGGCGCTGGCGGTGGAATGGCTGCTTACATGCTGGCCAACCAAGGCTTGAAAGTCTGTCTGCTTGAAGCAGGTGCAGACTATGATCCTGCAAAAAACATCACCCAGATGAAAAATCCATGGGATTCTCCACGCCGTGGTGCCAGCACCAAGTTCAGGCCCTTCGGAGATTTCGATGCCAGCTATTGGGGCTGGGAAATTGAAGGGGAGCCTTATACCAAGGCTGCAGGAACCCAGTGGGATTGGTGGAGATCAAGGATGGTGGGTGGAAGAACAAATCACTGGGGCAGGATTTCCCTCCGTTTTGGCCCCAAGGATTTCAAGCGAAAAAGCATTGATGGCCTTGGAGACGATTGGCCAATTGGATACGAAGATGTCAAACCGTTTTACGACAGGATTGACAAAATGATTGGCGTATTCGGAACAAATGAAGGATTGCCAAATGATCCTGATGGATTCTTTCTTCCTCCTCCCAAACCCAGGTTACACGAGGTTTTCATCAAAAATGCAGCAGGTAAGGTGGGTGTTCCGGTCATCCCTTCCCGGCTTTCCATCCTTACACAAAAAATCAACGACGACCGTGGCCAATGTTTTTATTGTGCCCAGTGTAACAGGGGTTGTACGGTCTATGGTGATTTCTCTTCTTCATCTGTTTTGGTGAAGCCTGCAGTGAAAACGGGCAATGTAGACCTGATCACCGGGGCGATGGCAAGAGAAGTATTGACCAATAGCGAAGGCCTGGCAACAGGTATTTCTTATGTCAACAAGCGCGACCTGCTCGAATATGAAGTGAAGGGACGTGTTGTAATCCTTGCTGCCAGTGCCTGTGAATCGTCCAGGTTGCTGTTGAATTCCAAATCAGCAAGGCATCCCAATGGATTGGCCAACAACAGCAATGTGGTAGGAAAATACCTCCATGATTCTACTGGTGCTGCCATGGGAGGTATCCTTCCTGAATTGTTTGACAGGAAGCGGTACAACGAAGATGGGGTTGGTGGTATGCACGTTTATTCTCCTTGGTGGGGAGACAACAAAAATCTTGATTTCCCTCGTGGATACCACATTGAATATTGGGGTGGCATGGGCCAACCTGCCTATGGTTTCGGTTGGGGCATTGAAGGCCTTAATGGCCAATATCCCGTCAATGGTACGCAAAAAGAAGCCGGTGGATATGGTGCTTCATTGAAGCAGGATTACCGCTATTTCTACGGTGCTGGTGTTGGCATGGCCGGAAGGGGTGAAGCCATTCCTGTTGCCACCAACTATTGTGAAATCGATCCGAGTGTTGTAGACAAATACGGAATCCCTGTTTTGAAGTTTAATGTGAAATGGTCTGATCACGAAGTGAAGCAAGCCAAGCACATGAAAGAAACCTTCAAGGAAATCATGCACTCCATGGGCGCAGTGATTACCTGGGGTGGAAACGATGGTCCGGAGAACAGCTATGGGCTTGAATCTCCTGGTAAAATCATCCATGAGGCAGGAACTGTTCGCATGGGTAATGATGACAAGAGTTCAGCACTGAACAAACACAACCAGGCCCATGACTGCAAAAATCTTTTTGTGGTAGATGGTGGTGCCTTTGTTTCACAAGCAGACAAAAATATTACCTGGACCATCCTCGCCTTGTCGATGAGGGCCTCTGAGTATTTGATGGACGAAATGAAAAAGAGAAATATCTAAATAGAAAAAATGGACAGAAGAAAATCGCTCAAAGCCATTGCCATTGGAACCTTTGGAACTGCTGCCTTGTTGGATGCCTGCAAGTCTGAGGCTGATAAAAAGGTGGCTGCCAACAGCTCATTGGCCGCAGGTTTCACGCTTGACAGGCAACCAGAAGAACTGGCCCAGTACGACAAGGTAATTGCAACAACTTTTTTTACCCCGCAGGAGTTGGCTACCATCACCGTGCTTGGTGATATCATCATCCCCAAAGATGATGTCAGTGGAAGTGCATCTGAAGCCAAAGTTCCAGCGTTCATTGAATTTATTGTCAAGGACATGCCGGAACACCAAACACCCATGAGAGGTGGTTTGATGTGGATAGACAGGCATGCATTCAAGAAAAATGGCAAGAATTTCAAGGACTGTTCCAAAGAACAGCAAATTGCGATTGTTGATGAGATTGCCTATCCAAACAAGGCTGCTAAAGAAGTTGCACAAGGCGTTGCATTTTTCAGCCTCATGAGAAACCTTACTGCCACTGGTTTCTATACTTCTCAAATTGGAGTGGCTGATGTTGGATACAAGGGCAATCAACCCAATCAATGGAACGGTGTACCAGACGAAGTGATGAAGCAGTATGGCGTTGCTTACACAGAGAAAGAAAACAAGGAGTGCGTTAAATACAGCGAAGAATAAGCCATATCATTAACTTGATTCTTTAATGCTAACATTATATTCATCAATCAACGATTATTATGTCCAACAAAAACCTCCAGAGAAGAAAATTCATCAAGGCCGGAGCCATGGGAATGGCTGCCTTCACGATTGTTCCCCGGCATGTACTCGGAAAGGGCCATGTTGCCCCAAGCGATAAGTTGCGCATAGCCGGTATCGGTGCTGGCGGAAAAGGCGAAAGCGATCTTGCTGAATTTGCCATGAGCCCAAATGTAGAAATTGTTGCCATGGCGGATGTGGATGACCGTGCTGCCGCCAAGAGCAGAAAAGCATACCCCAATGCCAAATACTACCACGATTTCCGTGAAATGCTGGAAAAGGAGAAGAACAACATTGATGCTTGTTCCATTTCCACACCAGATAACACGCATGCTGTTGCAACCATAGCCGCCATGCAATTGGGCAAGCATGTATACACACAGAAGCCTCTTACCCATGATATTTATGAGGCCCGTATCCTTACAGAAGCCGCGAAGAAATACAAGGTGGTTACCCAAATGGGCAACCAGGGTGGATCCGGCGACGGCGTAAGGACTTCGCAAGAAATGATCCAGGCCGGAATGATTGGGGAAGTTACCCATGTACAATGCTGGACCAACAGGCCAGTATGGCCTCAAGGCATACCAACGCCCACTGGCAAGTTTGATATGCCAAAAGAATTGAATTGGGACCTATGGCTCGGCCCTGCCAAGTCAATTGAATACAACCCTGCATACCTTCCTTTCAACTGGAGAGGATGGTGGGCTTTTGGTACAGGTTCACTTGGAGACATGGCCTGCCACATCATGGATCCTGTTTTCCGTTGCCTTCCCATTCTTTATCCCTCTGATGTAGAATGCTCTGTGGCATCCATCTGGAAAGGAATGTGGGATGATACAGCCAATACTGATTCCTGCCCTCCTTCAACCATCATCCACCTGACTTATCCGAGAACGGATGGCAAGAAAGGGGATATCAAGGTTTCCTGGTACGATGGTGGATTGTTGCCACAGCGCCCCGATGAACTGCTTCCTGAGGAAGCTTTCGGAAACTGGGACGGTGGAGTTCTCTTCATCGGAACCAAGGGCAAGCTCCTTGCTGATTGCTATGGCGCCAATCCAAGGTTGTTGCCTACCAAGCTGATGAAAGATGTCAAAATGCCAAAACAAACCATACAGCGTGTTCCTGAAGGGCATTACCTCCAGTGGGTGAACGCTTGTATCGCAGGTTATGGGAATGGAAAAACCAGCTCTCCTTTTGAATTTGCTGGTCCTTTTACAGAAAGTATTTTGATAGGTAACTTGGCCATCAGGAGTTGGATGATGAAAAATCCTAACCTCAAAGGATGGAACGATAAATACCTTGGAAGGAAGAAGTTGATCTGGGATGCCAAAAACATGCAGATCACCAATTTTGATCCTGCCAACCAATTTGTGAAAAGGGATTACAGGGATGGGTGGAAACTCGAACTCTGATCAACAATACCAATGCCTTGATGAATTTCATCGGGGCATTTTTCTTTTAATGATTAAATTATTGCATAAAAAAAGACCAGATTTCTCTGGTCTTTTTAATATCATTTTGATGCGTATTTTGGTGTTGCAATTTGCCTGAACGCTGCTATTTAATCTTTTTGGCTTTTCAATATCCAAAGTCCAAAAAATCCGAGGAAAATCAAAATACCGGAAGTTCCGAAAAGGAACATGGTAATGAATTTTTGAAATGGAACAAACAAAACAGCAGTTACAGCGATGATGAAATAAATAACAAAAAGGAAAATCAGCGTATGTATTCTCTTGTCCATGTATAAATTTTTACTAGTGCAAATATCGTAAAAATTTTAATTCCTGATCCGGAAATTGAAAACAATTGTTCCCAAATCCTCCTCCGGCCCATCTTCACTGCTGTTGAATTTGAGTTGACGGGCTTTTTGAAGTGCTATGGCTTTCATGGAAGCATTGCTGGTGGTAGTTCCTCTTGGCTGTATAGCAACCGAAATGATGTTGCCGCGGGTGTCAACTTTTATGTCTACCGCAACTTTTGCGTTTTCACTGAATTCATCTTCGAAGGAAGGATAACGGTTGATCTTTCTGCCTTGTAGCCCCCTGGAAACAGAAAAGCCTCCAGATCCTGAACCTCCATTCCCGGTATAACTGTCGGAGTTGGGGTCTCCATTGATTTTACCCTGGTCGCCTTTGCCGCCTGCAATTCCTTGGCCGTTGCTTTGTTGTAGCACAGTTGCATTGTTTCCACCCTGTCCACTGGCTGTGCCCTTGTAAACATATTTTGCTTTTGGGGCTGGTGGTGTTTCTACTGGCTTGGCTTCCTCCTTGGGCTGTGGAGCTGGCTTCACTGGTTCCGGTGTCGGCTTTACAACAGGTTTATCTTTGGGTTTGTCTTTTGGCTTGTTGGCTATGACGGGCGGTGCTTCCTTGTCCTCGTCATTGGTTTCTATTTCTTTTTCAGCCGTTTGAACAGGCGTTGTTAGTGGTGGAGTACTTACTGCTTCCGCTGTTTCAGCAGAAGGTTCTCCTGGAATCAGGGGTTGAACATCGCCCTCGCCTGTTTCACTGTCTCCCAAATTCACTTCTATTCCCTCATCATCCGGCAGGGGTGGGGCAACCGGCGTTGCCCAGGAAACGAAAAAACACAATGCCAATATCGATCCAACGATCAACAGGGTATAGGCAGTTGCTTTTAGGTTTTTTTCGTTCTCGAAGTTGGGCATGATCAGGAAAGGTTGAAGGGGTTGAAGAAGTTTAAGGGGTTGAAGTTTGAGGGTTATCTAAAGTTCGAATGTTTTTAAAATCAAAACCAATTTTTCTTGTTAAAATTTAATAGGAAATCTGATCGGGTACAGCGATGTATAGGCATTTTCTTCAACCTCCTCAACCCCTTAAACTTCTTCAACTTCTTTCAACCCTAACTCCATTGCGCAAAATCCTTCTCAAAATCTCCTTTGATCCTTTCCATTGGCGGATTGAAATAACCAAATTTAAGGGTTGGAAATTCTTCCCTGATCAAGTCCATCATGTTTCTGATGCCCATCATTTCAGAGGGTTCAGCAATGCCCATTCTGGTAAGGTACCAGTCTGGGTCGATGTTGAAATTGCGCCACTGGATCATTTTAAGGTTGGTTTCCTTGATCACTTTTCGCAGGGCTTCGTATTCTGCTTCTGTATCTGTCATGCCGGGGAAAACAAAATAATTGATGGAACTCCAACCGCCAAACTCATCCAAAATTTTCAGGCTTTCAATGATGTCTTCAAACTGGTAGTTGTTAGGGCGATAATATCTTTCGTACCATGTTTTTTGCAGGGAATTCGTGCTGACGCGGATCGAGTCCAGGCCTGCTTCACAAAGGGCCCTCACCGCCTTGGGCATGGATCCATTGGTGTTGATATTGATGCTTCCGCGGGAAGTATGTTTTCTGATTTCTTTGATGGCTACCCGTATTGTTTCCCACATCAGCAGGGGTTCGCCTTCGCATCCTTGGCCGAAACTCACAAGTGGGAAAGGGGCATCTGAGAGGTGGGGAACCGTAAATTCTACAATTTCTTCTGCGGATGGTTTGAATTGCAGCCTGTCTTGTGGAGAGGTGATGGATTCCGATTCAGGTTGAAAAGAAATGCATCCAATGCAGTTGGAGTTGCAGGCAGGGGAGGTGGGGATGGGGCATTCCCATCGGCCAATGAAATAGTTTCTTGCTGCAGGGCATGTATAGGTTCTGCAGCAGGTTTCAGCAAGATGATTCACCAACCTGTTGTTGGGATAGGCCTTCAACATTTGTTCTACTCCCAACTCGATTTTTTCGGCGTCATAACCGGCACATTCCTGGCGAATGTCTTTTTCAATACGAACCGCAGTAACATAGAATTCTTCATTGTGCCATCCGGCTGCGGTATAACAAAATAGTGGGAGGGTTTCAGCATCAGTGGCAGTTTCAAATGCAGCAATAAAAGTACCCGTATGGGCTGGAGGGATAAAGGCCGCAACGGCCCAACCCTTTTCGCACAACCGCATATCGCCTGTTTCCACATCAATGCCAATGCCTTTTCTGCCAGGCAATTCATAGAGTGAGCCGCCATCAGGAAGCTTGATCCACTCCTCAATTTCTACAGGAAATGCATCCCAACCCGCACGGCCAATGGCGTAAAGCGTTTCATCCTCAAAAATATTTCCCTTTCCGTCCGAGTAAAGTAGATATGGCGATTGTGAAATAGGCATTTGCAAATTTAAGGCTTAAAATCGTTGAAGGGGTTGAAGTGAAGGGTTTAAATTGATGTACTCTGGAAGTCAAGTTGAAGTGGTTGAAGAATTTATATACCTCTTCAACCCCTTCAACCCCTTCAACTTTTCTTCAACTTTTCCCTGCAATATTCATTAAACTCATCACTCTCCACTTCATACTCATCATCCTCCTCGTCGTCTGTATAGCGTTGAATGAGTTTGTTGTTGTTGAAATCCATGGTCAACAAATCATCCTTGAGCACTACATTGTTCAGTTCAGCCCAGCTGATTTTTTTAGGGAATAAGCCACTAAAGACAATTCCTCCTTCGGAGAAACCGATTTCCTTGTTTTTGCTGAGGTATTTTTCGACGATTCCTGCCATGATGAGCAGGCTGCCAACGTATGCTGTTGTTGTAAAAATATTGAGGCCAATCCCTGCACAAAGAAGGATGGTCGTGAAACTGGTTTTCTTTTTTTTTCGTTTGTCAACAATATTGGAAGCCAGCAGTCCAATCAGGATAAATAGGGAAGAAAAGATTCCCCAATCAGTGGGGCTTTCATAAATGTTGACCAAAAAAATGATGATGGCCAATACAGACAACAACCAACCTGTCATTTCAATGGTCTTTCGGTTGTGGTTTTTCAGTACCACAACATAATCGTGTACAGTATTTTTTTTCATGGGATCAATTGTCGCTCAACATGAGGTTACACATTTTGAAGAGAACGCGAGCGCCAACATTTTCATCCCATCCGTCTTTGCTGGTACCGGTTTCGCTGAGGTCAAACCCAATGATTTTTCTGCCACTGGTGAGGATTTTTTTGAAAAGATAACTCAGCTGTTCCATTTCAAACCCACCGGGGACGGGCGTTCCCGTGTGAGGGCATAGCTTGGGGTCCAGTCCGTCTATGTCGTAACTGATGTAGACGTTCTGCGGCAACTGGTTGATGATTTCATCTGAAAGTTGCGCCCATGTAGCCCCCTCAAATTGTCGCTCACGGATACCCCTTTCGAGATAAGTGATGACCCGGTATTCACTGTCGCAGATATAGTTCCATTCCGCTTCACAATAATCACGGATGCCCAATTGTATCAGCTTGGTAACATTGGGAAAGCTGTTGAGCACATTGTACATGATGGATCCATGAGAATGGTCCAGTCCCTCATAAGACTTGCGAAGGTCGCAGTGTGCATCGATTTGCAGGATGCCAAAGTTTTCATGTTTCTCTGCAAGAGCCTTGATAAAGCCAAAGGCAATGCTGTGGTCTCCTCCGAGCAGGCCAACTTTTTTGCCCTTGTTCAACTGATCTATGCATTTTTGGTAAACCCACTCAGTGATCATGGCACAACCTTCATTGACCTCTTTCAGCGTTTTGCACATGAATTTGTTGGTCTCTATTTTTTCACCCGAATTGATGAAGTTGAGGTAAAGTTCGCTCTCCTTTCTGAGGAAGTCGTTTTTCAGCAGCATCTTCTTATCAACTGGCTCCATAAATACACCTTTCTTCCAACTGTTCTGGAATTGGCTGTCATAAAGGTCAACCTGGAGGCTGGCCCTGAGGATCTGCTCCGGTGCTCGGGCTGTTCCACCCTTGAAACTTACTGTAACCTCCCATGGGACAGGAATGATGATGAGTTCAGCGTTTTCATTGGTATACGGTAGTCCGAATAGGTTGTTATTCGCTATACTGACTCCATTGGGGTCGAACCGGGAAAGATCTGCGATCATTGTAAGGGATGTTATGCTTGTGGGTAAGGCAGGTTTTTCGTGAAAACGCTGCAAGTTAAAGTAAAAAGAGGATTGCTTTTTGACTAACTTTGCATTCATACATTTACCATGAAAAAAATGCATATTCTTGGGTTGGTACTAATTGCGGGAGCAATTGCAGCCCTTTTGACACTGATGGATGATATAAGTACCTATGATTCAATTGCTTCTGCAAGAAAAAAGGAAGGGAAATTTGTTCACCTGATTGCAAAAGTGGATACATCCAGCGCAGTTATATATGACCCCATCAAAGATCCCAACTACCTTGCTTTTACTGCCATAGACTCTTTAGGAGCTTCAACCAAAGTGGTGTATAAGAATGCAAAACCCACTGATTTTGAAAAAAGCCAGCGTGTGGTGATGAAAGGATCCATGGTAGGCGAGACGTTTGAATGCCAGGAGATCATCCTCAAATGTCCGTCAAAATATACTGATGAAAAAGGCCCCGGAGCGCCTCGCATGACCGCTGAAACACCGATGAAGACTACGGAATAGTGCAACAAAACATTCACACAACATGATCAAATTTAACGGGGAGCATTTGCTCATTGGACAGATTGGATATTTTCTAACCCTGCTTGCATTTTGTTCCGCCCTTGTTGCGGCCTATGCCAACTTTAAGGCGGCAGGTACCAAGGATGTGCTGGAGGAACGTTCATGGCAGAAACTTGCGAGAATTTCATTCCTTACCAATGTGGTTGTGGTGATTGGCTTGTTTCTTACCCTTTACCTGATCATTTACAACCATTATTTTGAGTACAAATATGCACACCAGCACTCCAAGCGAAGCCTTGACATGCAGTACCTCCTGAGTTGTTTCTGGGAAGGGCAGGAGGGAAGTTTTATGCTTTGGGGATTCTGGAATGCGATGCTTGGTCTGGCCCTGATCAGGTGGTCCAAGAAATGGGAGTTTCCTGTTATGACGGTGATGAGCATGGTCCAGTTGTTTCTGGCCAGCTTTTTGATCGGCATTTATTTCTTTGAGATCCGCATCGGAACCAACCCATTTGTATTGATGCGCAATGAGTTCCCGGATGCTCCAATTTTTCAGGATGCCGACTACCTGGCCAAATACCTTACTGACGGAAACGGGTTGAACATCCTCTTGCAAAATTATTGGATGGTCATCCATCCGCCAGTGCTCTTCCTTGGCTTCGCATCATCCGTTGTTCCCTATGCTTTTGCAGTGGCAGGGCTTTGGAAAAAAGACCATGCAGGATGGGTAAGACCTGCCATGCCATGGGCATTGTTCTGTGCAGGTATCCTCGGATTGGGGATCATGATGGGCGCAGCCTGGGCCTACGAGTCTTTGACTTTTGGGGGATACTGGGCCTGGGATCCGGTTGAAAATGCCTCCATGGTGCCCTGGCTCTTGCTGGTGGCAGGAATACATACCCTTATGATTTTCCAAAGCACAGGCTATTCATTAAAGGCCAGTTACCTGTTCATTTGCCTTTCATTTTTGCTGGTATTGTACTCCACTTTTCTAACCAGAACAGGCGTGCTTGGAGATACCTCTGTACACTCTTTTACGGGGGAAGGCAATACGCTCTATTGGCACCTGATCACCATGCAATTGTTTTTCATCCTTTTGCCTTTGGTGCTGTACTTCCGCGACCGGAAAAATGTTCCTGTGGTGTTGAAGGAAGAAAGCATGAATTCAAGAGAGTTCTGGATGTTTGTGGGATCCTTGTTGTTGTTGATTTCAGGCCTCTATATCATTGTACTAACCTCCCTTCCTTTTTTCAATAAATTGTTTGGCACCAGCTGGGCCATTGGAAAAGATGTTGAATATGTCTACAACAGGATCATGATTCTGGTGGCCATCATCATTGGCTTGCTTACTGCCATCACACAATATTTCAAATACAAGGATACCACAAGAAAATACATCTGGTCAAAGCTGTTGATTCCTACCATCATCTCTATAGTATTGGCCGCTTTGGTCAGTATTTTCGGCGGGATTGATTACGACAATTACGGTGCAGGCTTCCTTGTTGCCATTCATCTTGCTCTTTGGACAGCCATTTATTCGGTGGTGGCCAATGCAAGCTATTTGATTGTTGTATTGAAATGGAAGATGAAAGCAGCCGGCTCATCCATCACCCATTTTGGTTTCGGATTGATGCTTGTTGGTATTTTGATTTCATCTGCCAAAAAGGAATTGATCTCTGAAAACCGCACGGGCATTGCTGTTTCAGGTTTGAAAGATGCCAAAGGCCGTGATGAAGACCCACTTGAAAATATCACCCTCATCTACAACATCCCCACTCCAATGGGTAAGTATACCGTAACCTACCTGGGTGATTCCACGGAGACAAAAAACAACAAGGTTTTTTTCAAGGTCAAGTTCATCAAAACCGACACAACCGACAACAGCATCGCTGAGGAGTTTGATGTTACGCCCAATGCATTTTTGATGAAAGGAGAGGAGGGTACACAACTTTCATCCAATCCCGGATCAAGGCACTATTTATCCAATGACGTATTCGTTTACATCACCTCTTGGTTGAATCCAGACAACATAAAAGATACAGCAAGCTTTAATTACAGGCCAGTGAATGCCGGCGACACGATGTATTACTCGAATGGATTTGTTGTGGTTGATAGGGTGCTAGCAGCCAACAAATATGACAACAAGGAGCTGCCATTGGTAGACAGTGCCTGGCTTTCTGAATTGACTGTTTACTCCAAAGAAGGACGCAAGTTTTCTGCAACGCCTGCCTATTTTATAAAAGATGGCGGTGCTTCAGCCAAAACAGATACCATCATGGAACAGAACTTGGTATTGACGCTGAATAAACAGCCCTCAGGTGCTGTTGAGCTTGGTGTTAAGGAGTCCAATGCAGTGATGCGTTACATCACCCTGAAAGCCTACCGTTTTCCATGGATCAACCTGCTCTGGCTCGGAACCGTGATCATGGTGATTGGTTTCATGATCAGCATGTATTTCAGGATCAAAAGCAAGCTCTACGCCGTATAATTATCCTTCAACCTCTTCAACCCCTTCAACCTCTTCAACCTTTTTCCCATAAGTTTCGTAAATTCGGATGTGCATAAATTGATCCTGATATTGCTTTTATTCTTTTCCCTGGAATCATTGGGCCAATCCCGGTTTGGGCCTAACGATACCCTGGTTGTGCCTTATATCGTTTACGGAGGCGATACCATGACCTATGCACAGTTGGACATGGTGATCGTTTGGGGCAAGATGTCTACTGCCCAAAGAAAGGCCAACAGAGAATGGACCAGGCTGAGGAATGCTGTGTATGTTACCTATCCTTATGCGAAAAAAGCCAGTTATATCATCAATGATGTCAACAGCAACCTCAAGCATGTTATTGATGAAAAGAAAAGAAAGCAATACCTCAGCTCACGGGAGAAAGTCTTGAAAAAAGAATTCACCGAGCCCCTGACCAATCTTTCTGTTTACCAGGGAAAGATCCTGATGAAGCTCATCAACCGAGAAACCAGCAATACCTGTTACGAGCTGGTGAAGGAATACAAGGGTGGCTTTTCCGCGAAGTTCTGGCAAACCATTGCCTGGGTCTTTGGCGGCAGCCTCAAACAGAATTATGATCCCAAAGGGGAAGACGCTGAAATTGAACAAATCGTGCTGGAGGTGGCCAGGATGTACGGACATGCTTCCTGATGCTGTATCTTTGCACCGTAAAAACAGCACATGAAACTATTTGTATTGGCCATAGGCGTTCATCCAGATGATGTTGAATTGAGTGCTTCAGGCACCCTGATCAATGAAGTGCGGAAGGGAAACGCAGCTGGTATCCTTGACCTGACTGAAGGGGAACTTGGTACCAGAGGAACTGTTGAAACCCGTTATGCGGAGGCCGCCAAGGCCGCTGAAGTGATGGGCTTATCGGTAAGGGAAAACCTGTGCATGCGGGATGGATTTTTTAAGAACGATGAAGAACACCAAATGAAGGTGATCCGTGCCATCAGAAAATACCAACCCGAAGTAATCCTGGCCAATATTTTAGACGACAGGCATCCAGACCACGGGCGTGCGGGCAGATTGGTAGTAGATGCTGCCTTTCTTGCAGGGCTCAGTAAAATCGAAACCTTTGACGAGAACGGCCAGCCCCAAAAAAGGTGGAGGCCCAAGCATGTATTGCATTATATCCAGGACCGTTTTTATGAGCCAGATTTGGTGGTTGACATCACCGATGTTTTTGAACAACGCATGGAAGCCATCAAGGCATATGGCACGCAGTTTCATACAGCTCCTGATTCGAGCAAAGGACCCCAAACCTATATTTCAACTCCTGATTTCCTGGAGGCATTGATCTCTCGGTCAAGGTTGATGGGCAAGCGCATTGGTGTTAAATTTGCCGAGGGCTTTATGACCCAGAAAAATATTGGGATAAAAAGCCTGGAAGATTTGGTGCTCAATGAAACATAGTGTTTCTTGATGTCGGAATATTTCAGTTCCGTCATCACTTGTATACACATAAACCATGGATGATCTCAGCATATCATCCTCCGGATAGATTGGTGGGTGGGCAATAGACAAACAAAAAAAATTGAATCATGTCAAAAGTCAATGTTGGTCTCGTTCAGATGGGTTGTTCCTCTGATGTCAAAGAAAATCTTAACAAGGCCATTCTCGGTGTTAGGGAAGCGGCTGCCAAAGGTGCGAACATTGTCTGTTTGCAGGAGTTGTTTACATCACTTTATTTCTGTGATGTCGAAGACTATGAAAACTTTCAGTTGGCTGAAGCCATTCCTGGAGCAACAACAGATTTGCTCTCCACAGTTGCCAAAGAAACAGGTGTGGTGATCATCGCATCATTGTTTGAAAAACGCACACAAGGCCTTTACCACAATACCACTGCTGTTATAGATGCAGACGGAACCTATCTTGGCAAGTACAGAAAGATGCACATCCCTGATGATCCAGCCTATTTTGAGAAATTTTATTTTACTCCAGGAGATCTTGGCTACAAGGTTTTTGAGACAAAATTTGCCAAGATCGGGGTATTGATTTGTTGGGACCAATGGTACCCAGAAGCATCCAGGCTGACCAGTTTGATGGGGGCTGAAATTCTTTTCTTTCCAACTGCCA
>CAILKQ010000112.1 GCA_903834825.1 uncultured bacterium
ACCGGGATTGGAGTTGGTAAAACTTTTAAAAAGAAGATTATGCAAATTATTTTAATTCAAGACGTTAACAACCTTGGTGGAGCAAATGAAGTGGTAACCGTAAAAAATGGTTATGCACGTAATTTTCTTATCCCACAGAAATTCGCAGTAGAAGCCTCTGGTTCAAACCTGAAGCAACTTGAGGAACGCCTCAAGCAAATAAGGAAAAAAGAAGAGAAAATGCTTGCTGAAATCAACAAGGTTATCGCAGCATTGCAAGAAGGTCCTGTAACCATAGGTGCCAAAACCGGTACAAGTGGTAAGATCTTCGGTAGTGTTACCACTGTTCAGGTTGCCAAGGCAGTTCGTGAGCAGAAGGGATATGTGATCGATCGCCGTCGCATTCAATTGCTTGATGAAATCAAGGAATTGGGAAGCTACAAGGCTAAAGTTGATTTCGGAAACGGAAACGAAACCGAAATTGCTCTCGAAATCGTTGCGGAATAATACAAACGCAAATTTTTATCAAGCCCCCTGGATTCAGGGGGCTTTTTTGTTGCATACATTAATGGGAATGGAGTAAAAACCTTTTAAAATAAGCATTCGAAGTATCAGAAAACGAACCGTCAGCGTTGACATAAACAATGTGTACACCCAAATCCTTGGATTGATTGGCAAGCAATAAAGAAGATTGAATACCCATGACCATAAACCCATTATCATAGGCATCCGCAGTGATGGCATCTTTTCCAATAACAGTAACAGATACAATTCCATTGTCTACCGGCAAACCTGTTCTAGGATCTACAACATGGCTCCAATAAAGGTTACCCAACTGGCGGAACTTTTTCATGCTCCCAGAGGTGGTTACAGCCATATTTGACAAACTGATTTTCTTTGATAAAAAGTGCTGGTCTTTTGCGTAAACATCAGATCCCTCAATGCCAATGACCCAATCATTGCCAGACAAGTTCTTGCCAGATGAAAATACTTCACCTCCCAATTCAACCATAAAATCTTTAATGCCTTTGTTGCGCAATAACAAACAAAGTTGGTCAACGGTATAGCCTTGAGCTATGCCATCACAGTCTATCTTGGTATTGGGATTGTCTTTGACCAAGCTATCCTTGATGATTGACAAATGGTGGGAGCCAACAGCCTGCAGTGTTTGATGAAGGAGATCTTTCGTTGGGATTGACTTGGGCATATCCGCATTGAAACCCCAAAGCATTGAAAATGGTTTAGCTGTTATATCAAAACATCCATGGGTGTCAGAACTGATCAAGATGGAGGTACGAACTACATGTAAAAGATGACGATCACCTTCTACGCCACGGCTGTTTTTATTAAACTGATTGATCAAAGAAGTTGGCTGATAGAGAGAAAGCGATTGATCAATGTCTGACAATAAAGAATCAATTGTATTCTTTTCAATGATGGCTGATGAATAAATGTATTTTATGGTATACGTAGTTCCCTGTGCCTGGCCTGTTAACGTAAATAATGATTTGTGGGTGTTTGGATGGATTACATGCACAAAACCAGAAGATAAAACAAAGATGAAGATTATAAAAAACGAAATATGTTTGCTATACATGAATGTAAAAATAATCTAAAAGCCTTTCGTTCTTATTAAAACAACAAAGGTTTGAGCTCCATTAAGATTTTGGGCAAAAAAAAGCCCCGATCTTTCGATCAGGGCTCAATAAATATGGCACCTACCTACTCTCCCGGGACGAATCCCAGTACCATCGGCCATGAGGGGCTTAACTGCTCTGTTCGGTATGGGAAGAGGTGAACACCCTCGGCATAAGCACCATAAGAAA
>CAILKQ010000113.1 GCA_903834825.1 uncultured bacterium
TCCCCGTTTCTTCATATCCCAAACCAATAACCAGCAGACATCAAGTTACTGGATGGACAATGCTGCTTACATCAAATTGAAAACAGTTTCAGTTGGATATTCTTTGTCTCAGTCTGTTTTGAGAAAAACGCCTTTTTCTCTTTTCAAAGTATACCTGAGCGGACAAAATGTTTTCTCTTGGGATAAAGTTCCTGGGTATGATCCGGAAGCACCATTGGGGAATCCATTTAACTATCCTCAAGTGTCTTCTTTTGTTACAGGGATTCAAATCAGCCTAAAATAATTCATAAAAAAGCAAACACGATGAAAAAAATAAATGTTTTTATAGGGTTAGTTTTGGCTATCCTTCTGGTTGGTTGTGATAAAGATTACCTCAACCGTTATCCTGAAGATCAACCCAATAGTGCAACCTATTTTACTACTGCAGAACAATTGAATTTAGCGGTCAATGGAGCTTATTCTACCTTGTCTTATCAGCAAGATGGTTTCCCATATCAGATGCAACTGGAGGGTACATCCGATGTTTTATGGCAAAGACCCGCCACAGATGCACAAGCCATAGGATTGGGTCAGCATACTTCCAATACCACAATGATCAGAACCATCTGGACGCAATCCTATATTGGCATAGGAAGATGCAATATGCTTCTTGACAATATGTCAAAAGCAAAAGCCGTTACCTCTGCAGCGCTATATAGTCGGATTGAAGGTGAAGCAAAATTTTTGCGGGCATATTATTATGGAAATTTAATTTCATTGTATGGAGATGTTCCTTTGGTAGTCAAGTCAATTACGCCAGAAGAATCATTCTTGCCCAGAACGCCTAAGGCTGAGGTTTTGAATTTTATTTTCAACGATTTGGATTCTGCTGCTGCCAAGTTGCCTTTGTCCTATACAGGAACTGATATAGGGCGTGCAACGAAGACCTCAGCGTTGGCATTTAAAGCCCGTATAGCACTTTATAATTCCAAGTGGGACATTGCTGCTGCGGCCTCAAAAGCTGTCATGGACCTTGGTTATCACTCTCTATATCCCAATTATAGAAACTTGTTCATGTATGTAGGAGAAAATTCAAGAGAGTCAATTTTTGCGTTTGATTATAAGCTTACCATCCGAACAACTGCTACACCCGGAAACAACCAGGCTAGAAATTCGAGCGGCTTTTCTGGCCTTGTACCTACAAGAGCATTGGCGGACAGTTATGAATGTACTGATGGTTTGACAATTGATAAGTCTTCTTTATATTCAACAGCTGATCCTTTCAAAAACAGGGATCCAAGGATGCGTCAAACCTTGCTGGGTGATGGTGATACTTGGTTTGGTGCAGGGGGAATTACATTTAACATGACCTTTCATCCTGACAGTGCTACCTGTACGAGGTATAGTCCAACATTTGCCAAGATTCCGAACCTGGAAGTTACCAATGCATTTTCCGCCTATTCAGGATATATATTGAAAAAATACCTGGACCCACTGGATATTGCTGTGCCTAACCAGTCCGAGTTGGCTTTCATGCTCATACGCTACGCTGAGGTACTGCTAACCTACGCTGAGGCCAAGATTGAATTGAACCAAATCGATGCATCTGTTCTTACTGCAATCAATTTGGTGCGGGCCCGTGGATATGGAGTTGGAGTGGCTCAAACTACCCTCTATCCTGCAGTAACATCAACCAATCAAGCTGCGTTGCGATCCATTGTTAGGAGGGAAAGAAAAATTGAATTGGCTGGAGAGGGATTGCGCTTATTTGACATTCGTAGATGGAATATCGCTGATAAAGTTATGAATGGAATACTCTTTGGTAAGGCAATGAACAAAACCATATACTATATGCTTCCCAAACCCACCATAGATGAAAACACATCTCCTGATTATGCTTCATTCAATTCTTTGGTGAATGTGGCTGGCAATTTCAAGATCATGGATAACCCAAGGGTATTCAAAGCCCATAATTATCTCTGGCCCATTCCACAAGCAGAGATTGATGTGAACAAGAATCCTGGATTTGTTCAAAATCCTGGGTATTGATGATGTGGATTTCAATTGATTGAACTATTTCCAGAGGTTATTCGGATGATTATAGATCAAAATAGCCTCTGGAATTTTTCTTTGCTGATTGGTAAATTAAAAATTGAGAAAGAAGATCTGATTGTTATATTGGATTCAATAACAAATATTTCTGTAAATTATAAGCTATAGTAGGTCCAACAGTTTTGAATATTCAATTGATGAGAGGTTTCTTTATCTTATTATTTCAAGCAATGTTTTTAATGGCATCCTCACAAACAGATACTGTTTGGTGGAAGCTGCAGTCTCGTCAGGGTACAGGACTTTCATTGCGGTTTGTTTCGAATGCTCCTGAAATAATTGTACAATACAAGCCATCTGCTCCCATTCCCACAAAAAATACAACTGCAACTGCTGCAAGTGGTGTCGATCTTTATGCCATTGACAGTGATGGGATGTGGCATTGGGCTGCTCCAAATGTCGGGATCTCTGATTCAGGAAATTATATTTTTTCCCAGCTTCGTCCCAACGATAATTTTCACAAGGTGGGAAGGGAGTATGAGCTTTTTCTTCCGTTATTTAGTTCGATAGAAGATCTGCAAATTGGGGTGCCAAAGGGGAGTCTTTTAAATCCACTTCCGATTCGTTCAGAAAAGCCCATCGTTGTTTTGGGTTCTTCTATTGTACATGGACAGGGAGCCACACGTCCTGGTCTAGCCTGGAGAAATATTTTGTCTCGCAATCTGGATCGGAATGTGCTCAACCTGGGTTTTGGCGTCAATGGTTTCCTTGAAAAAGGTTTGACTGAACAGATCAATGATATAGACGCAAGAATCTATATCATTGATGGATTGCTTGATTTGGCCAATCCATCCCTTGATTCAAGTCAACTATCTAAGTCAATTATTGAAACCATAAAGATCATACGAACAAAGCATCCCCAAACACCTATTTTGTGTTCAGAACATGCCGGTTATTCTGATGGGTATTTACATCCCAATCGACAATCCTATGCTGATCTTTCCAATAGGGTATTATCAGCAGCATTGAATCAATTGCAAGGTGAAAACATCAATGGTTTATACCTGCTGACCCAAAAGGAAATCAATATTCAAATGGATGAAATGTCGGACGGAGCACATCCTAACGACATTGGAATGATGAAATACGCAGCCTCGTATGAAAAAAAATTACGTGATATATTCCTGGAGCCGGTGGGCAATTTGAAAACGCAGATTCCCATTCGCCAGCGGAGAACACCAGCAGGTTATGATTGGGAAGGGCGACACAGATCCATGCTCGCATTGAACAAAACAGAATCCAATAAAGTATTGCTGATAGGGAATTCAATAACCCACAACTGGGGAGGAAAGCCAAATGCCAAAAGCAAAGACTCCTGGGAAAAATACCTTGCCCCATATGAGGTAAGAAATTTTGGATTCGGTGCCGATCGGATTGAAAATGTTCTCTGGAGGATTTATCACGATGAACTGAAAGATATCAATCCAGAAAAAATATTGATCAATATCGGCACCAATAATTTGAGGGTCAACAGCAATGAAGAAATACTGGAGGGACTTCGTTTTTTGGTCCAGGTATTGAAAAGTCACCAACCGAAAGCGGAGATTACATTACTGGGATTTTATCCAAGAAGAGACTATGAAGATCGTATTCTTTTGATCAATAAAGATATTCAAAGAATGACCAGGGCTGAGAAAATTAGATTTGCGGATATCGGCAAAGGACTGTTCCTAAACACCGGCAAAGTCAATGAAGCGTTTTTCACCGACGGATTGCATCCGAATTTTGAGGGCTATGAAATTTTGGGAAAACAATTGCAAAAGCTATTAAAAAATTAACCTATGGGTAGAAAGATTGTTTTTGGGTTGTTCTTTTTGGTTATTAGTTTTTTGCTTTCATTTCAACTCCCTGATAAGGAAGTGAAAAAAATTTATGTTGCTCTTCAGGGCAAGGATTCCAACGATGGTTCCTTTCAGAAACCCCTGGCTTCTTTTGAAGCAGCACAACAAGCCGTTCGGGTTACAAAACAATCCGGTTTTAAAGGTACTATTGAAGTAATTGTGCGCGCGGGCACTTATTATTTCGCAGAGACAATTGAATTTACTGCGGAAGATTCGGGTACAAAACTGGCTCCAATCATATGGAAAGCGGCGGAAGGAGAAAAAGTTATCCTGAGCGGAGGGAAACGCATAAAGGGCAACTGGAAAAAAGGGAATGATGGCATCTGGGTTGTTTCCGTTCCTGAAACAATGAACTGGAAAAGGCATGAAGAAGAAGCTGAGAAATATTTAAAAAGGCCTGAGATGCCCCTTAACTTTCGGGAA
>CAILKQ010000114.1 GCA_903834825.1 uncultured bacterium
AATATCTCATCCGTGCAGGGTTTCACCCGTGTATTGCAGAACATCGGCAAGACGGCCAACAAAGGCATAGAGCTGAGTTTAAATACGGTCAATGTTAAGTTGAACAATTTCACCTGGTCAACCAACTTGAATGTGTCACACAATACCAACAAGATTGTTGATTTGTATGGTGATGGCAAGGACGACCTGGCCAACCGCTGGTTCATTGGTAAGCCCATTCGTGTTATCTATGGATTGAAGTATGATGGCGTTTTCAAGTCAGCTGAAGAAGTGGCAGCATCCGTGCAAAAAGCAAGTGCAAAACCTGGTTATGTAAGGGTATTGGATGCAGATGGCGATGGCACCATCAATACTGCAGCAGACAGGATGATCCTGGGAAATCTTGATCCACGTTTTATCTGGGGGATGACCAATAATTTCAAGTACCAGCAATTCTCTTTGATGGTCTTTTTCCACGGTGTGGTGGGCATAACAAAAGACAACCCAACCGAAAATGATGCAGTCTATGGCGATGTCAGGCTCAATACAACAAAGAAGGATTGGTGGTCTGATAAAAACCCTACTGGTACCCATTTCGCCAATGATGCACTGGCCAATCAGTTCAATGTTGGGTTCTATGAAAAAGCAGACTTTACACGGTTCAAAGACATTTCTCTGGCATTTGAACTTCCCCGCAAGGCCCTTGAAAAGATGAAGGTGAATACCATGAAGCTTTACATGACCGGCAGAAATTTAGCGACCTTTACTCCTTACAAAGGGTTGGATCCAGAGATCAGCAATCAGTTGGGAGTGCCTTTACAACGCGAAGTTATTGTCGGCGTAAACCTTTCCTTCTAACCTGTAAAATTGAAATGATGAAAAATATAGTTAAAATAATTGTTTTGCTTCCTTTTGTTGTGCTGGTTTCAGCAGGATGCAAAAAAGATTTTCTCGTTGAGCAACCA
Organism: uncultured bacterium; assembly: GCA_903834825.1. Classification (GTDB taxonomy): domain Bacteria; phylum Bacteroidota; class Bacteroidia; order Chitinophagales; family Chitinophagaceae; genus Pollutibacter. The sequence goes on from CAILKQ010000114.1 coordinate 945, forward strand.
CTGGCCGTTATTGCGCCAGACAATTTATATGTCAACAAGGCTGGCTTTGAATCAGGACTGTATGGTCTTTATAATCTTGTACGCCGTGAGAGGGGTGGGATTGATGGTGGCTTCAATTCCAACAGCACCAACGAACTCTACCTCACTGCTGCCTTCATTGGTGTTGACAATGCGTATTCTCCTTTTCCTGCAGGTGGCAATGCCCCAGAGCGCATGTTCAATAGCTTCGGCGTATTGATGAATTCAACGCAAGGCTATCTCAGCAATCTATGGGCCTGGCTCTATCAAACCATCAATGCAGCCAATACAATCATTGGAAGGGCTGAGAATCCTGCGATCATTTGGACAGCAGCTGAGAAGAACCAGATCGTTGGTGAAGCCCGATTGGTAAGGGCTTGGGCATATCGTCACCTTACTTTTCTTTGGGGAGATGTGCCATTGAATCTCACAGAATCAAAAGGCAGTACCATCAGAACAGATTGGGATAGAAACAGCAGGGCTGAAGTGAGAAAAGCCATGGAAGAGGATCTGCTGTTTGCGGAAGCCAACATGGCGGATCCTGCCATCAATGCAGCAAGATTTCCTAAGGCAGTGGCCACGCACTACTTGGCTGAACTCTATCTTACTGTAGGAGACAATGCAAAAGCCAAAGCCAAAGCCCTTTCACTCACCACCAGTCCATTGTACAAGATTGTCACTGCCCGGTATGGTGTCAGGAGAACATTGCCAGGTACTGCATTTACCGATATGTTTTTGGATGGAAACTCCAACAGGAGTGAGGGCAATACCGAAGCCCTTTGGGTCATGCAAAACGAATACCTCTCTGCTGGGGCAGAAAACAATATCATGAGAAGATGGTGGGTCAACCGCTACGAGCGCATTACTGTTGGAGGAAAGACACCCATTACTTTTTCGATTGATAATGGAGGAAGGGGTATTGGAAGGGTTGGCGTCACTAAATATGCCTTGTCCATTTATGATCCCAAAGACGACAGGGGCTCTTACCATGCCTGGAGATTGTTCTACCAAATGAACAATGCTGCCTCATTGCCAACAGGTGCAAAGTTGGGTGATACGGTAAAGCTCACTCCTTTGGCTGCTGCAGAGCCTGTAACCAATGCATCCAATGCACAGTCCTGGCCAAGCACCCGCAAATGGGATTGGGCACCATCCATTGCCGCTGACCTTCAACAATCCAGCAATTACAATGACATGATTTATCTTCGGTTGGCGGAGACCTATTTGATACTTGCTGAGGCACAGTTCAAATTGGGAGAAACTGCCAATGCAGCAACCACCATCAATGTGCTCCGGTCAAGGGCCAATGCACCACTGGCAACTGCTGCGCAAATCAACCTGAACCTTATCCTTGATGAGCGGTCCAGAGAGTTGGTAACAGAGGAACACAGAAGGTATACACTGCTGCGCACCAATACATGGTTTGACAGAACGAAACAATACAACATGAATGTGTCTACAGTCATCACACCAAGGGATACGATTCTTCCCATTCCACAATCGGTGATTGATGCCAACCTCACCAAACCAATGGCCCAAAATCCTGGTTACTGATATGAAATATAAATTGATTATTCTTCTTGGGTTTTTGCACCTGACTGTTTCCCTTCTGGCACAGTCAGGGCAGGATTCCATAACAGTGATGGCAAAAAAATGGAGCCGAGACAAGAATAGGAATATTGTGTATTCCGACTGGACGGCTTTTAAGGCCATGACCGTTGGACGGATGGGTGTAGACCTGCCCAAGCCTTCAGCGCTTTCGATATATGGTGGAAACCTGTCTGCTCCATTCAATGCGTCTGGATTTTTCCGCATCGAAAAAGACAATGGCAAACATTGGATGGTTGACCCCGAAGGAAATCCTTTTATCGGTATTTCACTCAACAGTGTCAGAAAGGGAAGTTCTCCCCAACATGAAAGGGTATTTGCTGAAAAATATGGGACAGATGCAAAATGGATGGCAGGGGTAAAGCGTGACATGAAAACTGCCGGATTCAACATGCTTGGCTCCTGGAGTGATACGGCAGCCATCAGGGGCTACAATCAATCCAATACCAAAGACGGCATTGTTTATACGACACAACTCAGTATGTTGTCGGGTTTTGTGCAGCAACAAAAGAAAAATGATCCTTCAAAAAAAGAATGGCCAACCATGGCTTTCTTATTTGATCCAAGGTTTGAAACCTATTGCCGGGCAAAATGTGAGGCAAATAAAAATACTGCTGCTGATCCCTGGCTCGCAGGGCATTTCTCTGACAATGAACTTCCCTTTCAAAACAACCTGATCAAGGAATTCATTTCACTCAATGATCCTGGAAGTGCAGCCTTTCATCTGGCTACCAACTGGGTTCAATCAAAGGCCCTTGATACGGCAAACCTCACCAAAGAACAGCAGGAAAACTTCTCCGGGTATGTGGCATCTGTTTACTACAGAATTGTTTCCTCAGCCATCAAACAATCAGACCCCAATCACCTCTACATGGGCAGCAGGCTGCATTCCAGCGCAAAAAACAATCCCTATCTGCTGAAGGCTTGTGAGCAGTATTGTGATATCATTTCTATCAATTATTATGGCAATTGGACCCCAACGCCAACAGAATTCAACGCATGGAATTCCTTGAACAAACCGTTCATGATCACTGAATTTTATACCAAAGCAGAAGACTCCGGATTGCCCAATATTACCGGTGCGGGATGGCTGGTGAAAACCCAGCAAGAGCGGGGAATTTTCTACCAGAATTTTTGTCTCTCCCTGCTTGCTGCTTCCAACTGTGTGGGATGGCATTGGTTCAGGTACCAAGACAACGATCCTACGGATCCCAAGGCAGACCCTTCGAACAATGATTCCAACAAAGGGTTGGTGAACAACCGTTATGAGGTATATTTACCCCTTGCTGAAAAGATGGTTGAACTCAACCGCAATGCCTATGGTTTGAGGAACCTCAACCAAGGCCAGCTTAAAAAGTAATGGTATGCATGCAATCACTGAAGCAGCATTGAATCAATCTGATAAGATTGCCATCATTGCCTCAGGAAAATCTTTTTCTTACAAGACCCTGCTGCAAGCATCGCAGCAGTTTGCCACTCATCTCTTGGATGGCCGCAACGACCTTGATGGCGCAAGAGTTGCCTTCATGGTTGATCCAGGCTTTGATTATGTGAAAGTGCAGTGGGGTATTTGGCAGGCTGGCGCTGTAGCTGTTCCACTCTGCGTTACTCATCCGTTGCCCTCCTTGCAATATGTGCTGGAAGATACAGGCGCAACCATCCTGGTAATATCTCCCCAGTACCATGATCTATTGGCTGCTCATGCATTGGAGCATTCTATCCAGCTCATTGTTGTGGACAGGCTTCCGGAAACAACTGTTGTGGTATTGCCCCAGCTTGATTCCCAACGCAATGCAATGATCCTTTACACCAGTGGTACAACCAACAAGCCCAAAGGTGTTGTTACAACCCATGCCAACATTGCAGCGCAAATCAACTCCATTACAAGCGCCTGGCAATATGCGCCCACCGATCATGCACTCTGTGTTTTGCCACTCCATCATGTGCATGGTATCATCAATGTGGTATCGGCAACACTCTCAATTGGTGGTACAGTAGAGTTTGTTGCTTCGTTTTCTGTAGAGGATATTTTTTCCCGATTCCTCAAAGGGAACATCAATGTTTTCATGGCCGTTCCCACCATCTATTTCAAGCTCATTGCAGGCTTTGAATTGCTTGATGTGGAGGCCAAACAACAACTGAAAAATGCCATGAAAAAATTCAGGCTCATGGTTTGCGGATCAGCCGCATTGCCCGTTTCTGTGATGCAGCAATGGGAACAGGTAAGCGGTCATGTATTGCTTGAAAGATATGGCATGACAGAGATCGGAATGGGCATCAGCAATCCCTATATCGGTTTTAGAAAGCCCGGTGCGATTGGCACGCCGCTCCCAGGTGTGGAAGTAAGGTTGGTGGATGAAAACATGCAACCTGTCATTACTGGGGAAGCTGGAGAGATACAAATCAAGGGCGAAAATGTGTTCAAGGAATACTGGAATAAACCAGATGCAACAGCAAACGAATTCACATCCGATGGATGGTTTAAAACAGGTGATGTTGCTGTGGTGGAAGAAGGATATTATCGCATCTTGGGAAGAAGTTCGGTTGACATCATCAAGTCTGGCGGGTACAAATTGTCAGCCCTTGAAATTGAAGAGGTCTTGAGAAGCCATGACCTGGTGGATGATTGTGCGGTGGTTGGCATTGCAGATGAGGAATGGGGGGAACTGGTGGTGGCTGCTGTCGTGGCAAAGGCCGGGCTTGAACAGCATCAGTTGAACCAATGGATGCGCACACAGATGCCCACGTACAAGACGCCCAGGAAATACCTAATGGTCAAAGAACTACCCCGAAACGCCATGGGAAAGGTGGTAAAAAATGAAATAAAAACAATGTTCCAATGAAATTGATCAGACCAGTTGTCATGTTGCTGTTGATGGTTCTTTTTATCAACATCAGTACAGCACAGCGTTTCAAAGCACCGGTTTTTGAAACAATTGATTCAATCAATGCCATTGCCTATGGCAGTGCCATGAACATAAAAGGCAATCCTGAAACATTGTTGATGGATCTTATTTTTCCTCAGGGAGATACCATGAAGAAAAGACCATTGGTTGTTTTCATCCATGGAGGAGGATTCCAGAACAACAGCCGAAAGGGATCTTACAGTGCCATGGTTTGCCAGGGTTTTGCAAAGCGTGGATATGTAACAGCCACAATCGATTATCGCCTGGGCATTGAGAACCAGAAAAGCAATGATGATTATGCCAATGCCCTTTACCGCGCCCAGCAGGATGGCCGTGCAGCCATTCGTTTTTTAAAAAAACATGCTGCTCAATATGGCATCGATACCAATCAGGTATACTTGACAGGCAGTTCAGCGGGTTCAAAAACCGCCATGGCCATTGCTTATATGGATGAGGCAGAACTTCCTGCTGGCATCGACACAGAAAAATGGGGATCCCTTGAAGGTACTGGAGGAAGTGAAGGGTTTTCATCCAAAGTGCATGGTGTCATGAATGCCTGGGGTGCCATGATTGATTTCAATTGGATAAAAAAAGGCGATGCGCCATTGTTCAATACTTCCGGCACCATGGACAAAACAGTTGCCTTTGACAGTTCATTTGGATACCATGGATTCAAGTATGGCGGCTACATCCTCTACCAGCACTGTCTTGCATTGGGCATCCCTACGGCATGGCGTGCTTTTTATGGTGCAGGGCATACATTGGACAATGACAAAACCAAACAAGACAGTTGTTTTCAATCCATGGTGGAATGGTTGTATCCGCTTTTGGCCATCAACCCATCAAAAATCACTAAACTTGCAATAGAAAATAATTTCCAAAATCTTCAGGATGAAAATTTATGGCGTAGCCGTTTTATCAGCCTGCTTCATCGCAGGGCAGCTCATTGGCGAGGCATTGGGAATCTTCTTTCATTTTGATGGCAACATCGGTGGAGTGGGTTTCGGAATGCTCTTGCTCATTGTATTGGGAGACTGGATCAAAAAGAAAAATTGGTTGGATGCAGAATCTGAATCCGGCATTCTTTTTTGGAGTGGCATGTACATCCCTGTTGTGATTGCCATGTCTTCAACCCAGAATGTAAAAGCAGCATTGAGCGGAGGATGGGTGGCCTTGGTGGTAGGAGTATTTGCCACCCTGCTGTGCTTTTCATTGATTCCCCTGATGTCAAGGCTTCAGAAAAAAACTGACCCATCTCTTTAATCATCATCATGGATTTTATACCCAAACTGTTTGCTAAAAATGAATTGATCGTTGCCTTTTTGGTTGTAGGCCTCATCATGCTGGTATCTGTTTTCATTTCCCAAAAACTCTTGCGCAATAAAATTCCTGGTGCTGCAGTGGCCATTACCCTTGGGCTGGTATTGGCTTATTTCGGCGGAAAGAAAGGGATTGCAGATATTCCGTTGTTTGCAGGCATGGCCTTTCTTGGCGGCTCAATGATGCGTGATTTTTCTATTGTATCCACTGCGATGGGAGCAAGCCTTTCAGAGATCAAAAAAACGGGATGGGTAGGTGTACTATCCTTGTTCGTTGGCATTGCAGTTGCTTTTTTCATTGGGGGGGCTATTGGATATTTCATGGGATACACAGATATTAAGAGTGTTGCCACCATTGGTGCTGGCGCCTGTACTTTTATTGTTGGTCCTGTAACAGGTGCTGCCTTGGGCGCCAGTTCAGACATCATTGCCATCAGTATTGCCATCGGTGTCATCAAGACAGTTCTTGTTACCATTCTTACTCCCCTGATTGCCAAGCGCATTGGGTTGAACAATCCACAAACGGCCATGATCTATGGTGGATTGATCGGCACGACCAGTGGTGTGGCTGCAGGCCTGGCTGCCACTGATCCCAAGTTGGTTCCTTATGGCGCACTCACGGCAACTTTCTACACAGGTTTGGCTTGTTTGCTTTGTCCATCGGTCTATTACCTGATCCTGAGCCTGTTCATCTGATCATTTATTTTGCCTTATGATTTTTCAATGCTAAATTGAATACCATGAAAAGTATACTGATTGCTTTGATAGGCTTGATGCCAATTTTCTCAATGGCTTTTGGCAGTGAAAATACCAAGGATACCACCGACAACTGGCACGGATTTGAAAGAAATCATTTTGGCTTCAATGGCCGCAATGCATGGGTGGTCAAACCCAGCAAACCACTGGAAGGGAAGCCCTGGGTTTGGCGTGCCCATTTTCCTGAATGGCATACGGATGCTGATTCCATCCTCCTGTCTCGAGGCTTTCATGTTGCCTATGTCAATACCAATGATATGTTTGGGGCTCCCGCGGCCATGCAAATTTGGAACGCCTTTCATGCCTACATGGTCAGCAAAGGGTTTGCCGAAAGGGTTGCCTTGGAAGGGGTCAGCCGAGGCGGACTGTACGTATACAATTGGGCAAAAAGAAACCCATTAAAAGTGGCCTGTATTTATGCAGAAGCACCCGTAGCTGATTTCAAGAGTTGGCCTGGTGGAAAATTAAACAGCAAAGGATCTCCTTCCGATTGGCAGGCCCTGTTGAAACAATACGGATTCACGGAAGCGCAGGCACTTGCCTACAAGGACAATCCCATAGACAATCTTGAGGGCCTGGCAGCCTGTGGAGTTCCTGTTTTGCATTCCATTGGATTGAATGACAAGATTGTGCCCAACGCAGAGAATAGTTTCCCGCTGGTCAACAGCTACATCAAAGCAGGTGGAACGGCCACGGTGATGCCCATGACACGCGGTCCTCAAAACCTGGAGGGGCACCATTTCCCTATTGAACGTCCTTCAGTTATTGCTGACTTTATCAGCAGCAATGCATACCCCGTAAAGTCCATCCTTGATCCTGCCCAGTTTCATGTGGCAAGAACAGGATTGACAAACAGTTTCATCCAATTCACCAAAGAGAAAACCGGGCGTGTGGCCTTTATGGGAGGATCCATTACCGAAAATCCCGGCTGGCGCAATAAAGTGACCCAATACCTTACCGAGCGATTTCCTGAAACCAAATTTGAATTCATTGATGCGGGCATTGCATCCACAGGCAGTACACCCGGTGCCTTCCGGTTGGCTGCTGAAGTACTTTCAAAGGGTAAGATCGATCTTTTCTTTGAAGAGGCTGCTGTGAACGACCGGACCAATGGCTTCCAGAACCAGGCCCAGGTGCGTGGAATGGAGGGTATTGTACGCCACATGAGGGTCAGCAATCCTCTGGTGGACATTGTTATGATGCATTGTGTTGATCCCGAAAAAATCGCTGAGTATACTGCCGGAAAAATTCCCAATGAAATCATCAACCATGAGCTTGTTGCTTCACAGTACAAAGCCAATACAATCAATTGGTCAAAGGAGGTTACTGCACGCATTGCTGCAGGGGAATTTAGCTGGAAGGAAGATTTCAGAGACCTGCATCCCTCCAAATTCGGACAGGAAGTGTATGCAAGGTCACTCATCAGTTACCTGAACAATGCGTATGGAAATATTTCTTCCGAAGCCTTTCCTACCAATCATTTGCTTCCAACACCCATTGACAAGTTCAGTTATTTTGAAGGTAACTATGTTGATGTGAAAAAGGCGACAATTGTCAACAAATGGAGCATTGATGAGAAATGGGTTCCCAAAGATGGTGTAGGCGGGAGAAAACAATACATGAACCGCCCTGCCTTGATTGCAACAGAAGCAGGGGCGGAAATGGAACTCATATTTTCCGGAAAGGCCATTGGCATTTGTATTGCTTCAGGTCCGGATGCCGGTGTGATCGAATACAGCATTGACGGAAAACCTTTCAAGAAAAAAGATCTCTATTCACAGTGGAGCGGCGTCCTCCACCTGCCCTGGTACATCGTGTTAGAGGAAGAATTGAAAAACAAGCAGCACACCATTCGCATCAGGATGTCAGCAGACAAGAACGAGAAAAGCAAGGGCAATGCCTGTCGGATCTTGCATTTTCTGGTCAACGGTTAAAAATCATTTTGCTGTCATCGCATTGAAAATGCTGAATGCCTTGATTTGCGGATCAGCCAATGTTTTGGTGATGCGCAGCCGCAGTGCTGATACAGCTATGCCATTGAATTGCGCAATGAATTTATGTCCGATGGATGAACCGGAACAAAGCGTGGTCCAGCCTTTTGCGGTCTTTCCTTCTACGATGAATTCCCTCACCCTTTCTCCGAAGGCGATATCTTCCATCAACAGAACATGATCAATGACAGTGTTTTTTTTCACATCGATCTGGTGGGTCTCTCCAACACCGCTTGTTGTGGCAAACGGATGGGAGAATCTTTTCCTGATCTCTTCTCCAAACGATTGGAGTCTGATTGAATCAGGAGCGGGGATCAGTCCTCTTGGGTCTGGAGTGAGTCCGAGAATCAGGGTAGAGTTCCTTCCAACAGATCCATAGTACATCTTCATGAGGTTTTCCAGGGGTTGGATGTATTCCTCATCACCAGGTTCCCAGAACCATTCGTGGCGGCCCTTGTATCCCCTCAAGGGTGCATCACTCATGGCAGGCATGTAATACTTGCCATTGGGATCACCTTCTTTCAGCATCTTAAAATCATTTTTGAAAATCTCCTTCTGTCTGGTGGAGTGTGAAAAGGGAAAAGGGAAGGTTCCCCAACAGGGATAGCTTACTGTTCCGGATTCGCTTCCGCCCCATCTGATATCAGCACGTTGGGTATTGTGATAGAAGATGATGTCCTTCTGGTATTTTTCCACGATAGGGAGAATGTTTGGGCCACCAAGTTCAGGTCCATGTGCTCCTCCATCAAACCAGACCATGAAAAGTTCGCCATAGCGCGACATCAATTCTTCCGTCATTTTTTCCATCATGCGGTTGTAATGGATTTGTCGGTTATTGGCAAACTGGCTGCTGTCATTGTGCACCTTAAAATCATACACACCATAAAATGAATTCCACCGGGTGCCAATGTAGATGCCGGGTTTGACATTGTATTTCCTGCAAGAAGCCACAAAGTCACGCACAATATCTCCTTTCCCGTCCTGGACTTTCAGGGCTTTCATGCAATAGGGATTCACATCGGATTGGTACAAGGCAAATCCAGTTTCATGGGTTGCCGTGAGCAGGGCAACCTTTCCACCGGCGGCTGCAAAACTCCTGATCCATTGGTCTGTATCCAATTGAGAAGGATTGAAAATATTCTGGTCTATGATGGGGGTGATGCGGTTCTTGGGCTGGTTGTATCTTTCTCCATCAAAGACATGCAGGTCATAGCTGAAGAGTGCTGTCAATTCAGCATCTTGCCAGGCAATCTGTGTTTTTGTAGGAAGGGGGATGCTGTCTTCGGCCCTTGCAATGCCTACAATGATTGCCAATATCAACATGGCCCTTATCAATCTTTTGTAATTCATCTGGTATTTTTTTAACTACCTCTTGATTTTTGTTTTTCGGTTCTTCCCCAATCGGGCAGGTCAATGTTCAGGTTGTCATGTGTGACAGCCATTTCCTTTTTCAACAATGCCCTCATCGATGCAATCCTGTTGACATAACGTTCATCTTTTGAAAGGTCCTTTGTTTCCCATGGGTCGTTCTTCAGGTCAAACAACTGTGTGGTCATTATCCCATCCACATTGTACAGGATTAGTTTAAATCCGTCTTCCGTTTTGATGCTCCTGCTCCAATGGCCGTATACATTGTAGATGTTTTTTCTGATGTTTTTGGAAGGATCTTTCAATACAGCAAAAAATGATTTGGCCTCCACTGAAGCAGGTGCCTTGATGCCAAGGTATGCATACACGGTGGGCGCAATATCACTCAGGTAAGTGAATCCATTTGTCTTTATATTGGAAGGAATCCCCGGCCCTGCAATGATCATCGGCACACGAATGCTGTGTTCATAAAGGTTCTGTTTCCCCAACAACCCATGTTGGCCGACGGCAAGTCCATTGTCTCCTGCAAAAATGATCAAGGTATTTTCTCTCAGGCCAGATTTTTCAAGTGCCTCCAGTATTCTTCCGACCTGTGCATCCATCTCACTCACCATGCCGTAATAAAGGGCGATGTCTTTTTTTGTTGCTGCAGGATCTCTGGGTGTTGGAAGGAGTTGCTCATCCCTGACCAGCAGATCGCCATTGTCAAATGGATGCCTGCGCATGAAGTTTGGTGGCAGGGGGATGGTGGCAGGATCATAGATTTTTTCGAATGCTGCAGGTGGGGTTCTGGGGTCGTGTGGAGAAGTGAAAGCCACATAGCAGAAAAAGGGTTTTTCTTTCGCCGTTTGGCTGGAAAGAAATTGGATGGCATTGTTGGCATAAAGCGTTGTACTGAACGTATCGCTGTTTCTTTTTCTTGATGCCGGATAACTGCCTGTGCTGTCAAATCTATATACCGTAGGATGTGCCTGGCCGCCATCCTTTTCAAAATGCATGCCCCCGAGAAATATATCTCCGCCGGTGCTGAACATCCGGTGGTGAGAAGCTTTGTCACTGTGCCATTTTCCTGTATGGTAGGTGGTGAAACCCTTGCTGCGCAATACTTCCGGGAGGCTGACCAGGCTGTCCGGAATGTTCCCGCCATCACCAGGCAATTGATTTACATATCGTCCTGTAAGCAACATGACCCTGCTTGGAACACATATTGCACCCTGGTGACCGCCCATCACATGGGTTTGGGTGAACAGCAATCCCGAAGCGGCAAGCTTGTCGAGGTTCGGTGTTTTGACCACTGTATTGCCCATGGCACCAAGCGCATGGTAGCTGTGGTCATCAGCATAGATGATGATGATGTTTTTGGCCCTTTTGTTGGATTGGGAAAAACAGCAGCAACAAAAGAATGAAAGCAAGATGAGTGCAGCAGTTTTCATGCAGGTAGTTATTTTGATTTGATGGTATTGTTCCAAATGACCAATGCCTGTGGGAAGCTTACTATACCCCTTCCAAGAAATTTTGTCATTTCAGCAACATTGTGCAAATAGGATCCCAGGATGATGTCCTTGTCTCCATCATGGTCAAGGTCTGCAAGCTCCATTGTCAACCATTTTCCGATGGCAGCTTCCTTGATCAACAGTTTACTGAATTTCATGCCACCCAGGTTTTCGAAATAAACAAATCCTTCCATGGTGTCCAATGGATCGTCATAAAAAGAAATGGCAGCAATGTCAAGGTCGCCATCACCATCAAAATCATGGGCCATGGCTTTGCTGGCACCAAAGACAGTATTGAAGAAGGCTTCCTTAAAATTATTTTTTCTGTCATTCAAAAAAATCCTGACGCCATGGTAGCTTTTTCTGATAGCAGAAAGGTCCCAGTTGTCGCCATTGGTCATGAGGATATCCCAATATCCATCCTTGTTGAAATCAGCCAATTCAACATGGCTCAATCCATATACCGGGGGGAACTGCAAAACAATTTTGTCATCAAAATTACCATCACCCTTGTTGATGAAAAGCATGATGCTTTCATAGGACTGTGCCCCCATGACAACCAGGTCTGGCAAACCGTCCCTGTTCATGTCCTGGATGATGACTTTCCTGATGCCCGCTTGGTATTTGAGTATTTTTTTCTTTTTGGGATCTCCCCCGTCAAACCAGCTGAGCTTTCCGGTATGGTTGCCAAATTCTGCCACCACCAGGTCGTCCTGCCCATCTCCATTGATATCACCTTTGGCAAATTGAACAGGCCTGGCAAGGCCCGTAATCAATGCTGTTGTGGGTTTGTTCAGGGCAACAGAGTCAAGCGGGAAAATGAACCCTTTTTTCTCCTCAGAAGGGGCAATCGACCCAATGGTCAGCAATGATGCTGGAAGATTTGGGGTGAAATGGATGTCAACCGGTGGATTTACCACCTCCCAATAATTGTCTACCTGAAACAGACTGTCCAGCACATATATTTCATTGTGTGCATTGCCAACATAGAGTTTGGATTCCAGGGAGTCGTATTTCAGCAGGGTGGTTTTGGTCAACTTAGGGACAGTTGAAGGGGCCTGATCACCAAGGAAAAGGGGGTTGGCCTTAAATCGCAGTGAATCCTTGCTTTCGGGCAGGGTATTTTCAATCATCAGTGGCTGTTCCGGCGCATTGCGCACGTAATAGTCTACGATCAGCTGCCAATCTTCTTTGGACAATTGGGCTGAATCTGGGTAAATGTTCAATTGCTGGACCAGGATGGCCTCCTCCGGCTTCATTTGGTCAAACGGATCTTTTCCTCCTTTCCTGATGCCCAGCCTCCAACCCATGTTGGGCAATACCGACTCTTTCCAGGTTTTCTTGTCCAGCAGGAAGGGGGAGGGAAACATATGGCAGCTGCCACAATATTGCTTCGCCAGCTTTTCGCCTTTGGTAGGTTCAATTGCATTCACGGATACACCTGATACCAGCGCGGCAGACAGTCCGGTCAGTAAAAAGAAGATGAATATCTTGAAGTCTATGTGCTTGAATGTTCCCACTTTTTCAAAAGTAAGGATAATTGGAAGACCCCCCTGAATAGGGTTATGGACATCTGTGTATTTATAATATGAGTAGCATCTCCTCTTTTTTGTTTAAACCATGCCATGGACTGGCTAAACAAGAAATATTTTTTCATTTTGCGCAAACGTTTGCGCAGTTTGAATTCACCTGATATGCATTAATATGCACCCCCATTCTGCTGTCTTGTTAACAATTCATTTGTTTATCCTTCTATCAACTCAAGCTTCATTTTCTCTGATGCCTTCAAGATGCCTTCTTTCATCAACTACGGTAAACTTCGTGGTTCATGGGGTATCGTGGGTAACTATCCAGATGCTTACCGTGCAAACGTAGCATATGGCCAGGGTACGTTGGGTAGCCAAGGTGGAACACAACCTGTGTTGTTCACCACTATCCCATCAAAC
>CAILKQ010000115.1 GCA_903834825.1 uncultured bacterium
ATTGGTGTATGCAAGCAGTAACAAACTGATGGCGGGGAAAAGCAGGGCGGGAGTGGTTATTGAAATTTCCATGGGTGCTTATTTAACTGAAAGCTTAAAATCAATCGAAATATCAGTCTCTCCTTTTGAAACCGGGTCTCCGGCTGCTTTTACACCAGGCTTGTGCTTAAGCGTTACATTCATTGTACCAGTGCCAGCGGCAGCGGCGGCAGTCCAATTGGATGTAATGCCCAATGGCAAGCCTTTTGTATCCAAGCTGTAATCGGATATAACAGCGAGTGCATTGGATGGCGTCAAATAAATCTGGTGATCAGTGCCTTCTGCGAATACTTCCAGGGTTATGTCATCAGCCGGAGTCTTGCTTTCATTCAGCAGCTGAAGATTACAACCATATACTTTTCCTCTTGCCAAAACAATTTCATCAAACTTTGTTGGGGCGGCACCGCCAACGCCGTCAAGATCCTTGAATTCATATATGGCTTGCGTACCGGATACTTTCTCTGTCAATACAACCTTTACGGTGGTAATCAATTCACTTTCGTTTGGATCCACTTTGTCTTTTTTGCAGGAAACAATAGAAACCATAGCAACAAACAGGGCTACCAAATGCAAATTCATTTTTCTCATTTTTCGTGTTTTTTAGATTGGTAATTTAATTTTTAAGGCAATATTTCTCCCACGATCCAAAGCAAAATACCGGAAGGCATTCATGTAATCGCGGTAAGACATATTAAAAAGATTGGTCGCACTCAACACCAGATCTATCCTGCGTTTGCGGACATCGATTGAAGTCGCAGCTTCTGCATTGAAGAGTGTATATGCCGGTGGCGGAACCATATAGTCTGATTGCATTGTTGTATTCCCTGCAGCATCTTTCACCTTGATGTTGCCCGTTGGCGGCACATGCGTTTGTTCAGTTACATGCTGAATGCTGAGCTTAACAGATGATTGCTTCCATTTTTTTCCTTCAATAAAACTGTATTCCAAATCCGCTTCAAACCTATCGGAAGGCATCTGGATCAGCCAGGTCTTTTCGGTTGCATTGTATGCCCTCAGCATAGATCCTTTCAGATGGGTTTGAAGATGATTGTTGAAGCGATAAGCCAGACGAAGGTCCATCCCAGTCAGGTTTGCATCGGTTTGATCGTAATCAAATGCAGGGAAAGCGCCCCTTATCGTCAACAAAGCCGGATAGGCGGGCTTCAGGTAAATGAACCCATTGATAATCTTGTGGTACACGCCCCATTCAGCCTCCCATTTTTCATTGTTGTAAACAACGGTACCCAGAACACTGAAAGCCCTTTCAGGACTGAGGCTTGCGCTTCCCCGTTCAATTCTGGCAGCACCATGATGCAGTCCATTGCTGAACAACTCATTCACCTGTGGCGAACGCCATGCAGTGGATGCAGTAAATGAAGTGCGCAAATGGTCACTGAATTTATACGCCACCACACCAGTGCCAGACAAACCCGAAAAAATTCTTTGGCCATAAGGATCCCCAGATACCAGGGCATTGCCCATCAAGAGATCAAAAGGTTTTGGGTCATTGTCCTTGATATTGAATCTGTTTCTATGGTCG
>CAILKQ010000116.1 GCA_903834825.1 uncultured bacterium
CAATATTTTTTGTCAGGATTTGCAATATATTATAAATATTTATATGTATTTATTATATTGCATTTAAAGCAATTATTTATATATTTGCCATCATAAATAATCTTTTAACCAAAATTATTCAACAATGAGTTCAAAATCGCTAAGAGACAAACTTCCATTTCTTGTGTTGGCAATCATTGCCATTGCAGGAATTTTCGTTCCGGTATTGCCCAACTTTGAGGACAAAGAAGGGGTTTATAATGGCGCAGACATTACATGGGTTTTGATTGCAACAGCATTGGTTTTTTTAATGACACCAGGACTTGCTTTTTTCTACGGTGGTATGGTTCACAGAAAGAACGTCATTTCTACCATGATCAAAAGCATTGCAGCTGCCGGAATTGTCACAATACTTGGGATAACCTTTGGTTACAGTCTCTGCTTTGGTGATTCTATTGGTGGCTTTATAGGTAGCCCCATGACCAATTTCTTTTTCAAGGATGTGGCCAATGCTGCACCATGGTCTTTGGCACCCAGCATCCCTAAATCATTGTTCGCGCTGTTTCAGTTGATGTTTGCTATCATTACCCCAGGCTTGGTGGTAGGTGCCTTGGCTGAACGCGTAAAGTTCACCTCTTATATTCTTTTCATCATTTTGTTCAGCATATTTGTCTACGCTCCCCTCGCCCACTGGAGCTGGCATCCTGACGGATTCCTTTTCAAAATGGGTGCCCTGGATTTTGCAGGTGGTACCGTGGTTCATATTTCTGCAGGTTGTGCCGCATTGGCTGGGGCCCTTGTACTCAAACGCAGAAAAGCGCATTTGGATGGTGTTGAAATTCCACCAGCCAACGTTCCCTATGTATTGATTGGAACCGGATTGCTCTGGTTTGGATGGTTTGGTTTCAATGCTGGTTCTGCGTTGGGCGCCAATGGACTGGCTGTATCTGCCTTTGCAACAACCAACACCGCTGCCGCTGCTGCAGGTCTATCCTGGATGTTCTTTGATGTGTTGAAAGGCAAGAAACCATCAGTAATGGGATTCTGTATTGGTGCTGTTGTAGGACTGGTAGCCATTACTCCTGGAGCAGGTTTTGTAGGCATTCCACAGAGTATTTTTATCGGTGTGATTGCTGCAATCATTTCCAATATTGCTGTTCACTACAAGCAGAAATCAAGCCTTGATGACACACTGGATGTATTCCCTTGCCACGGACTGGGTGGTATTGTTGGTATGATCCTTACGGGTGTATTCGCAACCAAAGCTGTGAATGGAGCCGGCAATGATGGATTGTTTTATGGCAATGCTGAATTCTTCTTCACCCAATTGAAAGCCATGGGTATTTCAGTTGTATATTCTTTCGTGGTCTCCTTCATCATCTTCAAGTTCATCAACATGATCCAACCCCTCAGGGTTTCTGAAGAGGAAGAAGAAATGGGATTGGATGCTTCTCAACATGATGAGAAATACGGAAGAAATCCTCAAAAAAGTTAATCATTAAAAAAACAACAAGGGTACAGCGCAAGGCGGTGTTGGACTAGAACATTCGCCTCTGCCATACCCTCTTTTTAGAACTAAAAACCACTACAATGTTACAAAAACTTTATGTAATGGGTGCCGTAATGGCCCTAAGCTTCAATGCAATTGGACAAACAGATTCAGCTGCAGCAAAAAAATCAAACTTCAGTTTTAGCGGATCAGTGGATGGATATTTCAGGAGCGACTTTGCGAAAGATGCAGGAAACAACAGAACAAGCTTTACCAACAGCACCGGCAAACTTGCTTTGGGTATGGTTTCCGCAAAGCTTGATTACACTGCCAAGAAATTCTCCTTCACAGCAGACCTTGGCATTGGCAAAAGGGCCAAGGAATTCGCTTACAACGACAAGGGTATCCTGGCCAGCGTAAAGCAGCTCTATGTTGCATATGCAGCAACAGACTGGTTGAAATTGACTGCTGGAAGCTGGGCCACGCACGTGGGATATGAACTGGTTGATCCATTTGGAAACAGGAATTACAGCATGTCTTACATGTTTTCTTATGGGCCATTCCTTCATACCGGAGCAAAAGCTGATCTTAGTTTCGGAAGTACTGGCTTAATGATTGGTGTTGCCAGTCCCACAGACTACCGCAATGCCCCAGATCCCAACAAAAAAGCCTTGCTTTTCCAATTCAGCCAGGCCATCACGGATGACATAAAAATATACCTGAATTATGTTGGTGCCCAAAGGCCTTCAGATTCTGCCAAAACAAGTCAGTTTGACATGGTCCTTACAGCAAAGCTCAGCGACAAGTTCAACATTGGTGTCAATGGTACAGTTTGCAACATCAAAACACAGACACGCAATGTGTATGGTGATGCCTCTTCCTGGTCAGGCATTGCAACCTACCTCAATTTTGATCCGATTGAAAAATTTGGCATCACCCTGAGGTCTGAAATCTTCAACGATAAAAACCAATTGGCTGCACTGGGTGCCGCTAAATCAGGTGCAAGCATATTTGCCAACACCATTTCTGGCAATATCAAATTGGGAGTTTTCACCATCGTTCCTGAGTTGCGCCTCGAGTCTGCCGGAGAGAATATTTATTTTTCCAAGTCAGGTTCTGGAGCCAGTTCAGCAACCAGCTTCCTATTAGCAGCCTATTATAAATTCTAGTCTATATTTTGGGGTCATCAATAGTACGGAGGCGGCTTTTCAGTCGCCTCCTTTTTATTTATTTCTTCCTGAAAAAGATCCTAACAGGAACACCCTTGAAATTGAATTTTTCCCTCAGTTTGTTCTCAAGATAATTCCTATACGGGGCCTTGATATCATCCGGGTAATTGGTAAAAAATGCAAAGGATGGAACAGCAGTAGGCAATTGGGTGATGAACTTGATCTTCACGGAATTTCCCCTTACAACAGGAGGATGATATGCCGCAATCACTGGCAGCATTTCTTCATTAAGGACAGAGGTCTGGATTCTTCTTTTCCTGCTTTCATACACTTCCAACGCAGTTTCCACTACCTTGAATACCCTTGTTTTTTCTTTTGCTGATATGAATAGGACAGGGATATCTGTGAAAGGTGCCAGCCTTGTCTTAAGTTCCTTCTCATAATCCTTGGCAGTATTGGTAGCCTTTTCAACGGTATCCCATTTGTTGACAAGGAATACGATTCCCTTTCCTTTTTTGACTGCCAATGAAAAAATATTGAGGTCTTGCTGGGCAATTCCTTTTTCAGCATCAATCATCATGAGACAAACATCTGCTTCATCCACAGCCTTGATGGCACGAATAACAGAATAAAATTCGATATCCTCATGCACCTTGGTCTTTCTTCTAATACCTGCGGTATCTATGAGAATCAACTCCTTCTGAAAAAGGTTATAATGGGTATGGATGGTATCCCGCGTGGTTCCTGCAATTTCACTCACAATTGTTCGTTCTGTTCCCACCATAGCATTCAGCAGTGAAGACTTTCCAACATTCGGCTGTCCAATAATGGCAATGCGTGGTAGGTTTTCATCGGGCAGTTCTACATCTGCATCAATCAGCGATGCGATATCATCCAACAACTCCCCTGTCCCACTTCCAGATATGGAGGAAAGAAAATGGGTGTGCTCAAAACCCAGTGCATAAAATTCTGTGGCATCGAGTTGGCGAGCATGGTTATCGACTTTATTAACGGCAAGAAAAACTGGTTTTTTTGAAACCCGAAGGATACCCGTCATGGCTTCATCCAGCGTAGTAATTCCTGTGGTTACATCTGTCATGAAAATGACGGCATTGGCCTCTTCGACTGCAATCATCACCTGATCACGTATTTCTTTTTCAAATATCTCAACGCCATAGGGCACAAATCCTCCTGTATCGATGATATTGAAGGTCTTTCCATTCCATTCAGACACGCCATATTGGCGATCCCTGGTAACACCAGGCGTATCTTCCACAATTGCCTTGCGCTCTTCAAGCATGCGGTTAAAAAACGTACTCTTGCCCACATTGGGTCTTCCTACTATTGCTATTGTAAATCCAGACATAATTGTATTTTCTATCTTTTATTGTTTGAAGGAAGCATTCAATTGGTGCTGCAATACCAACAAACCTGTCGCTTCATGTGTTGCGCAATTTTTACGCATTGTATCCGTATTCGTTTAGATAAAGCTCATTGTTGCGCCAGTTGTTCCTGACCTTAACATGCAGTTCAAGAAAGATCTTGCTATCCAGAAAACTTTCAAGGGATTGCCGGGAAAGGGTACCCAATTTTTTGATCATCGCCCCTCCTGTTCCCAGAATGATGGCTTTCTGTGATTCGCGTTGAACAATGATCTCTGCTGCAATCTTGATCAGTGTCGTCTTCTCTTCGAAAGCAGAAATCATTACTGTTGTTTGGTAAGGAATTTCTTCATCAAACAATTCAAAAATCTTTTCCCTGATCAGTTCACCGGCGAAGAATCTTGTGGGCAAATCGGTAAGGTCTTCCTGATCATAAAACGGTTCGCCTTCCGGCAACATATCAATGATGGCATTTTGCAACTGGTCTACATGCAGCTTTGAGGCAGCAGAAATGGTAATGACCTTTTTACAATATGGCTTGTCCATAAAATAGGCTTCCGCCATTTCAATACGGTCTTGTTTTACCATATCGCATTTGTTCAGCACAAGGATGGCGCTGGTTTTTATTTTGAGGGACGAAAAAATATTATCAAGTTCTAACAGGTCATCGCGCAGATCGGCTACCAACAAACAAACATCTGCGTCTTCCATGCTAGACTTCACCGCATGCATCATTTTTTCATGCAACTTATACTTGGGTTCGATCACTCCGGGCGTATCAGAAAAAACAATCTGGTAATCCGGTCCGTTCAAAAATGCCCGGATCCTGTGTCGTGTGGTTTGTACCTTGGAAGAGACGATGGCCAGTTTCTCTCCAATGAAAGCGTTGAGCAAAGTGCTTTTACCTGCATTCGGTTTTCCAATGATATTTACAAATCCTGATCTCATGATAGTCCTGCAAAGGTAACGCAGTAAAAATTGTTTTGAAGATAATAGATTTAGCTGTACATTTGCAGCCATACCGCGAAGTAGAGCAGCGGTAGCTCGTCGGGCTCATAACCCGAAGGTCGCTGGTTCGATCCCAGCCTTCGCAACAAAAAAAGACAACCCTAGGGTTGTCTTTTCATATTATAACCCTTAGCACTGTCAATTCCCTTTTTTAACGCTGCTTGCACCCGTAGCCCTCGTATTGATAGGTGAAGGATTACCATAATAGGTTATGGTACTGGCACCTGTAGCATTTGCCTTCAAATCGCCTGAAACGCTAATTCTTAGAGACGATGCACCTGTGGCATTCAGGTTTGCGTGCACTGTTTTCAATGCAGCTGCAGACATTTTACTGGCCCCTGTAAAATCAGCGTCAAGGCTTACCGCATTCCCCATTGCTTCCATGTCTGAGGCTCCTGTAAAAACCAATCTAAGTTCTTTGCAATCGAGTTTACCAGTAAAATCGCTGGCTCCGGAAAATGTCAGGGAAAGTTGGTTGGACTGAAGGATATCGGCCACTAAAAAGTCTACTGCACCAGATGCTTTTACCGATTTCAACGTAGGTGCCGAGAGATAGACGCGAAAATCGGGGCTTTGCCCCAGCCAGCTGGCCCATCCCTTGTCCAGCTCAACAAACAACTCATTGTCCACTACCCTGGTAACAATATGATCCCTAACTGAGGCTGACTTTGCGCTGACGGCTACCTCATATTCTTTGCCTTCAGAAAAATACACCTTGAAGGGTCCTCTTACCACAACAGCATTAAAACTACTTGTTTCCCGCTTGGTGATATTCGGATCGTTCATGATGAGCTTGTCTTGTGCCTGCATAAATACATTCATCATTACCAACAGCAAGAGCAGCATTATTTTCTTCATGATTTTATTTTTTTGATATTGAAAGGTATGACGAAGCACCTCAACAAAAGTTACAACCAAATAAATTTATGTGAAATTGATGCAAGCCATGCAATCATGTCATAAATTTGCATTGTTCCCGGGGTGCTCTGGTTGATTCCAGGGCTGAGATCAAACCCGTAGAACCTGATCAGGATAATGCCTGCGCAGGGAAGGACGAATACCATCATTCAATCCTTTCCTGTTTTTGTAAACCCGGCTGCTCACCCAGCCACAAAACAAAAACGGAATGAAACAAATTTCTAGTCTTTTCTTTTTGATCCTCATTGGGTCGGCCGCTTTTTCACAAACAGAGACAATCGCCAAAGACAGCATCGATCAAAGCACAGGAGAAAAAATCAAGGTTGGGCTCATGTCGCCCATTGAAATTAGGGCAGTAAGGGCTAGCAAGAATTATCCCTTTACACAATCCCTCATCCTCAAAAGAAATATCGAAAAAAACAACCTCGGGCAAGACATTCCTTTTTTGCTCAACCAGGTTCCAGGGACGGTTGTCAATTCAGATGCTGGAAATGGTGTGGGCTATACTGGTTTGCGCATCAGGGGTACTGATGCCAGCCGCATCAACTTCACCCTCAACGGCATCGCCTACAACGATGCAGAGTCGCAGGGTGTATTTTTGGTAAACCTGCCAGACTTTCTTTCGTCCACCAACAGCATCCAGGTACAACGGGGCGTTGGCACCAGCTCCAATGGCAGCGGTGCATTTGGTGCTACGGTCAATTTGCTGACCAATGAGGTGCAAGACAAGGCCTATGCAACCTTGAGCAACAGCATCGGATCGTACAATACATCAAAAAATACTTTCAAGGCTGGAAGCGGACTCATCAATGGCCGTTATACCTTTGATGTTCGCCTCTCGTCATTGAAAAGCGATGGATATGTTGACCGCGCCAGCAGCAACCTTCAATCATTTTATGTGTCTGCCGCCAGCATCACAGCCAATACATCGTTGCGTTTGAATGTATTTTCCGGAAAGGAAAAAACATATCAATCCTGGTACGGTATTACAGAAGAACAATTGATTACTGACAGAAAATTCAACAGTGCGGGAACAGACAAACCCGGCGATCCTTACGACAATGAAACGGACAACTATACCCAAACGCATTACCAGCTTTTTTACAACAACAAATTCAATATCAAGTGGAGTTTCAATGGGGCTTTGTTTGCCACTGCAGGAAAAGGTTATTATGAGCAATACAAAGCCGATCAAAAATATTCCAGCTATGGGCTGAAAAATCCAATGGTCAATGGCATTGCCATCACAAAGACTGATCTGATCAGACAACTTTGGCTTGACAACCTTTACTATGGCACGAATTTTTCTTTTCAAATGAAAGATGAAAACCGGGAAATTATCCTTGGCGGCGGCAATAGCCAGTATGACGGCAACCACTTTGGCAAAATCATCTGGGCCCAGGCGGGAATTTTCAAAGACCATCGTTGGTATGACCTTGATGCCCAAAAATCAGAACAACATATATTTGGAAAATGGATGGAAAAATTAGGGCCATTCCATTTGTTTGGAGACCTGCAACTGAGAAATGTCAACTACGCAATTGAAGGCTTCAGGAACAACCCTACCCTATCCATTGACAAACACTGGTTGTTCCTCAACCCCAAAGCTGGCCTGCGGTATACATCTGGAGAGTACAGCAGTTTCATCTCCTATGCATTGGCCAACAAGGAACCCAACAGGGATGATTTTGAAGCGGGTACTACAGACATACCCAAGCATGAAACACTGCACGATGTTGAAGCTGGCATTGAAAGAACAGGGAGTAAATTAAAGATTGCCGCTACTGTTTATCACATGCGTTACAACAACCAGTTGGTATTGACAGGAAAAATCAATGATGTTGGTGCCTATACCAGAACCAATATCCCTTTGAGCTACCGTACCGGATTGGAAATTGAAGCGACCCTTTCGATCTCAGACAGGCTTCACATCAACAACAACCTTGCATTGAGCAGCAACAAGGTTAAAAACCACAGGGAATTTTATGATGATTATGATGCTGGCGACCAGAAAGTTGATTTTTTCAGTACATCAAACATTGCTTTTTCTCCTGCGGTAGTGGACAATGCGACCATCTCTTACACCTTGTTCAAAGACTTTGAAACAAGGCTGATCTCAAAGTATGTAAGCCGTCAATACCTCGACAATACAAGCAGAAAAGACAGAAGCCTTGCTCCTTACTTTACACAGGACTTGATGGTCAACTATTCACTCCATCCCAAAAGAATGAAATCAATTGAACTCATCTTTCAACTGAACAATATCTGGAACAAATGGTATGCGCCCAATGGTTATACCTATACCTATAAATATGGTGGTGAGGTGGTCAGGAACAATTTCTACTACCCAATGGCAGAGAGAAACCTGATGATCGGGCTTAACCTTAATTTCTAAACGAGACAGGGTTTATTATGCGTATGCATCTCAACAGGTTTTCAAAAAAATATTCGTTGCCACACTGGTAAAAAATCCACATGTGAGAACGCATCTTGAAGAGGAAATGGGGATTTATCCAGGGAAATTATCCCTCCATGAGAGCATTCCGCCCGTTACATTGATGACATTGGTGAAACCAAGCGACTCCAATACCATTGCAGCTTGTCCACTTCTGTTGCCACTGCGGCAATACAAGAAAACCTCTTGCTCCTTGAGATGATCAATGGATTCAATATCTCCTACCCGGATATCGCCCAAGGGTAGCAAAATCCCGCCGATATTGAATTCGCCGTGCTCAGCAGGTTCACGAACATCAACCAGGTTCAATGTTTCGCCAGCTTTGATTTTTTCATTAAGTGCTTGTACATCGATTGTTTTCATGTTGTAAAGATATAATTTGTATGCTTTATTTGATTGGTGCCAGCACTGAATCTGGTCTGCGTTCTGGTTTTACCAAACTTAATTTGATGTCCATCAGTTGACCAGAACGAATCTTGTTGGCATTCTGCTGTGCATCATAAGGCATTGGATTCTGCCAGTAAACAAAGCCCAGGGTAGTATCTGTAAAAGTATCATCCATCAACACTACACCTGCATTGAGCCCGTTGACTTCCATGACCAGCTTTGCTTCAGGGTAAGTCAGTCCAAAAAGGTCTGGTACCGGAATCTCTTCTCCTCCCAAACCAGCACCAATCACCAAATCAATGGATGACCCCATCCTGATGGGAGAGCCCGGCTTGATTGAATTTCCACCGCTGAGTTGATCCTTGACAGCATTTTTTGCCATGTCTGGGATAAAGGTTGTGTCCCCCATTTTCAAACCAAGCGACTTCAACTCAAGAATGGCAGTCCTGAAACTCATCCCAATAAGGTTGGGCATGGCGATGGTTGGAGGAACTGTACAGTTGATGGTCAAGTAAATGATGCGGTTCACTTTCACCGTTGCTTCAGGATCTGGAAACTGCTTGAGAATGATATTGGGTGCAAGGCTATCCACATAGATCGAATCCTGCACAACCACTTCAAATCCCTTGCTCTCCAGGTCAGCCACAACGGTGCTGTACACCTTACCCTTCACTTCGGGTACAGTCAGGTACGCTCCATGGTTGGTAATGAAATTGAGCAATAACAGAAATCCCGCTACGATAAAAACAGACAACAGCATTCCTGCCAGAATATTCTGCCATAGTGGCTTTTGGGTGATAAAAGAAAAGTTCATGGGATTATTTTTTTACTGCCTCCAGTGCATCATCGATCAACATGCTGTAAAAATCACTGAGTACCAATCCCATTGCTGCTACCTGTTGCGGGATGATGCTTGCAGCACTTTGTCCTGGCACTGTATTGATCTCGAGCAAGTAAGGTTTCTCCTGGTCTGTATTGTAAATAAAGTCCATCCGCACTACTCCCCTGCAATTGAAAACAGCATAAATTCCCGCAGCAGCATTCCGTATCTTCTCCGCCATTTCATCGCTGCAAACAGCTGGTGTAACTTCAACCGACTTGCCCTGGTATTTTGCCTCAAAATCAAAGAACTCATTGTCAGTGCTGATCTCAGTGAAAGGAAGTGTAATGATCTTTCCTTTGGATCTGAAAACACCAATGGTAAATTCGCGACCACTGATTAATTCTTCAATCAACACCTGATCATCTTCCTTGAATGCTTTTGCAATGGCCTCTTGCAAGTCTTCCGCCTTGTTTACTTTGCTCATGCCAATGCTGGAGCCCCCATTGTTGGGCTTTACAAAAACCGGAAGGGTCAACCCTTGGATCGCGTTGGAGGCTTGGTCAAAAGAAGACTTGAACAGATGCACAGATTTTGCAACATGAAAGCCTGATGCACCGGCAACGGCAACAGTAAACCTTTTGTTGAAAGTGATGGCAGAAGTGGTTGCATCACAGGAAGTATAGGGAATATTCAAAAGATCAAAATAGGCTTGCAATTTTCCATCTTCTCCGGGTGTACCGTGAATACCGATAAAAACAGCGTCAAACCTGATGGTCTGGGTGCCCAGCCCAAGGGAAAAATCACCCTTGTTCACCATCAGTTCAACCCCGTCCTTGGTTGTATGAAACCATTTTTCAGGAGTGATGTCAATCCTGTATACTTCATACTTGGAAAGATCAAGATGCTTTTCAATGGTGATGGCACTTTTGTAAGAGATCACTGCTTCAGAAGAATATCCACCTGTAACAAAGGCGATGACTGGTTTACCCATGAACGATATTTTAGGAAAATCAGAGAGATAAGGCAAATATAAGAAAAGGTGAAGGCATCCGCAGATACCTTCACCTTTATAACTTGTTAAACTGGATTTAGAGGTGTAAGCTTTCCTTTTTGGCCATCAAAGCCTCAATGGTTTCTACATACAATTCATCCGGAACGCAACAATCCACCGGACAAACAGCTGCACACTGCGGCTCTTCATGAAATCCCTGGCACTCAGTGCATTTGTTTGGGGTAATATAGTAAGTGTCATTGCTGATGGGCGAATTCTTGTAGTTTGCATCCACTGCAGAGCCGTCCATCAATGAAAATGAACCTTTTACTGATGTGCCATCCGCTAGAGCCCATTCTACACCTCCTTCATAAATGGCATTGTTAGGACATTCTGGTTCGCAGGCTCCACAATTGATACATTCATCGGTAATTTTGATTGCCATGATATTTCAGTATTTTTGATGTTGGTTTATTGCCATTCCCATAAATGGAAAGGCTATATAAAGATATTGAATGATCTGAAAATGCAAAAATGAATTTACAGAAAAGAATAGAGCTGCTTGGCTTTCTTGGAGAATACCTGAAAGAAGACAGCGCTTCCTACCAGGAGCTCAGATACCGGGCTTTCATGGAGAACAAATGGTTCACCCCTGAATATATTTTTCAGTCAGGGAAATTGATTGCAGACCACATGCTGAACAAAGACCAACTCTCCAGCTTTGCAGCAGCATACGGCGTTGAAGAAGGGCTCAAAAACAAAACAATCGGCCTGGTGATGGCGGGCAATATCCCCTACGTGGGTTTCCACGACTTGCTCTGCATCTTTCTATCTGGGTTCAAGCAGCGGATCAAACCTTCTTCAAAAGACAGTTTCATGATCAAAAACCTGATACAAATAGCTGTGTCAGCCTTCCCTGAATTTGAAAATTTGGTCGTATTAGACGAAATGCTGAAAGGCTGTGACGGATATATTGCCACTGGCAGTAATAACAGCGCCCGGTATTTTGAGCATTATTTCAGCAAATATCCCCATATCATCCGAAAGAACAGGACATCTGTTGGCGTTTTGGATGGAGCTGAAAGCCCGGAAGAATTAGAGGCATTGGCGGATGACATCCAGCTGTATTTTGGACTCGGATGCAGAAATGTCACCCAGGTGCTTGTGCCAGAGGAATATGATTTTGTTCCCTTGCTGACTGCCTTGCGGAAATATGATCACTACCGAGACCATGAAAAATACAGGAACAATTTTGACTACCAGTTGACCATTGCCATCATGAACAACAGGTTTTACATGAGCAATGATTCAATTGTACTGCTTGAAAACGAAAGTCCTTTCTCACCCATTTCACAACTGCATTACCAGTATTATACCGACAAATCTGCAGCAGTAGCTGCGCTGGACAACAACAAGATCCAATGCCTTGTCGGGAGGGGTTTTATTCCATTTGGTGATGCACAAAAACCAGGATTGAAAGATTTCCCTGATGGCATTGATACGATGGAATTCCTTAGAATTTGTTAAATAGGATGACAGGTTGACTGAAATTCAGACATGATTACGTAATTGCAGTTGATCAGGCATGCATTTTGTACCTATACATTTAAATACTCAACCATGAATATCAAACAGACATTATCAGTTGTGCTGATTAGCGCAGTAACCACTACGGTGGCCATGTTTGGTTATGATTCATTCATCCGCAAACAAGGTACCCTTCAACAAGGCAATGGAAAACTACCTGCCAGCTATGCAGGATTTTTTGACAGCAACAACAATGTTCCCGGACAGCCTGTGGATTTTCAACCGGCATCTCAGGCGGCAGTTCCTGCGGTGGTCCACCTTACTACAACCATCGGAGGCAGCCAGACAAGTAACAATCTGCCGAAAAACAAAAGGAGCAGCCCATTTGGAGACTTGTTTGGAGATGACCTGTTCAACGATTTCTTCAATGGTCCACAGACCAGAAATATGCCCCAGCGTGCCAGCGGTTCTGGAGTAATCATCAGTGAAGACGGATACATTATCACCAACAACCACGTGATTGAGGAAGCCAGTGAAATCATGGTTACCCTCAATAACAAAAAACAATACAAGGCAAAATTAATGGGTACCGACCCCAGCAGCGATCTTGCCCTGATCAAGATCGAGGAGAAAGGCTTGAATTTCCTTCTTTATGGAAACTCTGATAACCTGAAACTCGGTCAATGGGTCTTGGCCGTAGGATATCCACTCAACCTTGAAACCACGGTGACTGCTGGTATTGTAAGTGCAAAGGCAAGATCACTTGGTCTCAATGCCCGCAAAAGCAGTTCTCCCATTGAATCATTCATCCAAACCGATGCGGCAGTCAACCAGGGAAATTCTGGTGGTGCTTTGGTGAGTCCCAATGGTGAACTGGTGGGCATCGTTTCAGCTATTGCTTCTCCTACTGGCGCTTATGCAGGCTACTCTTATGCCATCCCTGTCAACATCGTCAAGAAAATCATCAACGACCTCCTTCAATATGGCACGGTACAACGCGCCTTCCTAGGCATCAGCTACCTGCCTGAAAATGCACCAGAGGCTGAAAAAACCAAACAGAACTATAAAGAAGGACTGGGTGTGCTGGTGATGGATGTGACAAAGGACGGAGCCATGTCTGCAAGCGGACTGAAGACTGGCGACTATATCACCAAGATCAATGGCATCAAGGTGACATCCGGAAGCGAAATGGTGGAGCAGGTTGCTGGTTACAAACCGGGAGACAAGATTACCGTTCAATACCTCAGGGATGGAAAATCATATACTACGACCGTTTCATTGAAAAACAAGTCTGGCAGCTTTGATATTGTCAAAACAATGGTTACCGATAAACTCGGTGCGGAATTGCAAACCCTTGACAAGAAAAAGGCTACAGAACTGGGCGTAAAAGGAGGTGTAGTTGTCAGCAAAATCAGTACAGGCCTGATTGATGAGCAAACAAGGATGAGGGATGGATTTGTTATCCTCAAACTGAATGGTGCTGAAATCAAATCAGTTGAAGAATTGAATACTGCCATCGCAAGATCTCCCAAGCGCATCATGCTGGAAGGATTTTATCCCGGATATGATGGGGTGTATCAGTATCCCATTGAGATCACAGAATAAGGAAGTCTAAAAATCTTTGTCAAAGCGGTGGGTCCTAAGATTCACCGCTTTTTTATTGCAACCAAATCTGATAACTCCAGGGCTGCAGATGAAAATAATGGCTGTGGCTACTGCATTCATGGGCAAGGGATGTAAAATGCTCAACAAAGGTTCCTGTTGCCCCATCAAGATCTACTTCTATATTGTGCAGAGGAAATGCTGAAAAATTAATGAGCACGATGGCTGTAGAATCATCATGGTGGCGCTTGAAGCTGATTACATGGTGATCAACACTGTTGCGCAACTGAACAAGATTGGCGGCACCTGCAACCGTGGTAAAGGCGGCATGGCTTTTACGGAGATGTAAAATGGAACGGTAAAACGGATGCAAGGCCGGCGACTTTGTCCAATCGAGCGGATCCTGGTCAAAAAACTGCAGGCGCTTCCGGTTGGGAATCTCTTGGCCACTGTACATCAGCGGAATGCCTTTGTATGTTGCTGAGAAGACGGCAAGGGGGATGGCCATTTCTCCGTACTTCTCGTATTCGGTGCCATTCCAGCTGTTTTCATCGTGATTGGATGTAAACCATGCAGGACAAGCAGTTGATGGCAAGACATCGCTGTATTGTCTCAATACATAACACAAATGATGAATTTGCTTCGAGCCCTCATTTCTGAATGCCGATGCTGCATTCATCCACCGCCAGGTATAGGCCGCATCAAAAACCTGCATATAATCCGGATTGTCGAGAGGATCAAGTTCTGCAAGCCAGAACAACTGTCGGTCTTGCTCCAGGGCCTGCCGGGCCTCCATCCAAAAATCTACTGGGGTCAGCATGGCCATATCACATCGAAAGCCATCAATGCCCGATTCAACCAGCCAGTTGCGCATGCATTGAATCATCGCCTTCCTCAGATGCGGATTTGTATAATCAAGATCAATCACATCATCCCATCCATGGGCATCAAAGAAATCACCATTTTCATCTTTTTTATAATACTCAGGATGCTCGATGGTCCAGTGATGGTCACACCCAGTATGGTTGGCAACCCAGTCAATGATTACCTTCATGCCAAGGCGCTGCGCTTCCAAGACCAACCCACGAAATATTTCCATGGTGCCATATTCGGGATTGATTGTTGTATAGCTGGAACAGGCATAATAGCTGCCCATGCTGCCTTTTCGGGATTTTTTGCTAATGGGTGTTAGCGGCATGAACCAAAGCACCCCGACCCCCATATCTGCCAATCGGGGAAGATGAAGCCTGAAGGCATCCAATGTGCCTTCGCTGGTATATTGGCGAAGGTTCACTTCATATACATTGGTATTGAGACACCATTGAACAGGTGGAAAGACTGAATTCATGGATGAAAGATAAGCAATGAACGCTAAAAATGAATACCAAGGAAAGCGGAACAACGAACCATTATCGGGCAAGAATGTTAAATGATATCTTACCTTCGCAACCTATCAATGAAACAGTTTTCAATACCCACCAGATACAGGAGCCCACTGATTGCTGCCATCAAACAGCAAAGAAAGGACGCAGACAAACTGAAAAAGGACTTTACGCCTACCCTGCTTGATTTTGGCCCCTTGAAAATCTACCTGGCAAGGCATTTTGGATTTTGCTATGGTGTGGAAAATGCCATTGAGATTGCTTTTGAAACCATCGATCAAAACCCGGGTAAGCGTATTTTTCTGTTGAGCGAGATGATACACAATCCTTTTGTCAATGATGACCTGATTGCAAGGGGCGTAAAATTCATGATGGATACCAAAGGCAATACCATCATCCCTTTTGACACCTTGACAGCTGATGATATTGTGATCATCCCAGCCTTTGGAACCACCATTGCCATTGAAGATAAACTGAAATCCATCGGTATTCAGATTGAACGATACAATACCACCTGTCCATTTGTAGAAAAGGTATGGAACAGGGCAGAACAAATTGCCAAAAAAGGTTACAGCATCGTTGTACACGGAAAGCCTTCCCATGAGGAAACCAGGGCCACTTTTTCACACAGTGATGCGCAT
The DNA here is from genome assembly GCA_903834825.1 of uncultured bacterium. Lineage (GTDB taxonomy): Bacteria > Bacteroidota > Bacteroidia > Chitinophagales > Chitinophagaceae > Pollutibacter. The sequence goes on from CAILKQ010000116.1 coordinate 15,754, forward strand.
ACACCCACACTGGTCATCAATGACATGGAAGAGGCCATTGTCTTGGGGGAATTCATCGCAGGAGAAAGGGATGCAGCTGGTTTTGCCAATTTCTTCAAAGGCCGCTACAGCGAAGGATTTCAGCTTGAAAAAGACTTGTTGCGTTTTGGTGTCGTGAACCAGACGACCATGCTGGCCACCGATACACAAGCCATAGCCGACTACCTCAAACAAGTTGTGATCAAAAAGAATGGTACAGACAATAACATCGGAGACTATTTCGCAGACACAAGGGATACCCTTTGCTATGCCACCAATGACAACCAAACTGCCGTAAGGCATTTGCTTGACCAAGAAGCTGATTTTGCCATTGTCATTGGAGGCAGGAAAAGCAGCAACAGTTCCCATTTGGTGGAATTGTGCGAACACAAGCTACCAACCTATTTTATACAATCAGAAACTGATATATTATCCGATAAACAAATCAAGGCATTCAATTGGATAACCCATGAGGAATACACAAAAACAGATTTTTTACCCCCTGATAAAGAAATAAAAGTATTGATCACCAGCGGCGCCTCTTGCCCAGACGCGATTGTTGAGGCGGTAATAGAGAAGCTTAGCTCTTTTTATCCTGGTGCAACATCCATGGAAAGCATCAGGGAATCCTGGAACTGATCAGGCATTGATTGTATCATTGGCCCATCGGAGTGCCATGGAGAATTGTTCTTCTGTCGTGAGTTCACTGTTGTCCAAAACAAGCGCATCTTCTGCTTTCTTTAACGGAGAAACCTCCCTTGTTGAATCCAAATGATCCCTTGACTCAAGATTGGCCTTGACTTCTTCCAAAGCAATCAATGGATTTTTTTCGCTGAGTTCCTTGAACCTCCTTTCGACCCTAACATCCACATTGGCAGTCATGAATATTTTCAATTCCGCTTCAGGGAATACAGTGGTTCCAATATCTCTGCCATCCATCACCACCCCTTTGTCCTTGCCGATCAATTGCTGCTGAGCAACTGCAAATGCTCTCACTGCCTTGATGGCAGCCACATCGCTCACCTTGCTGGCAACTTCCATTTCCCTGATTCGCTGCTCAACATTTTCATCATTCATCCAAATTTCATTGTTGCCCGTTTGGATATTCTTTTGGAATGATAGACTGATCTGTTCTAACGCTTTTTCTATAGCAAGATGATCATCCAGGTTAATCCTCTGTTGAATAAAGTAAAGGGCAATGGCCCTGTACATGGCCCCAGAATCGATGAATATATAATTCAAGGCATTGGCAAGTTGCCTGGCCATGGTGCTTTTTCCGCAGGATGACCAACCATCGATGGCTATATTGATCTTCTTCATAAATGAATTGCAAAAATGAATTTTATTTAGGAGAAAAAAGCATGAAAATGTATCGACCCCTTAATTTTTGGACAAAACGGGGTTAAAATTTGAGACAATATCGGATATTTTTTTAGTTTTATAGGGTCCGGATATAAGGTCATTTTCGCGGAGGTACTGTTCCGGG
>CAILKQ010000117.1 GCA_903834825.1 uncultured bacterium
CTTCCATCACCGTCAAATTCAAAACGGCGTTGGATGAAGGAGAGGAAAGGTTTCAGCCCTACAAGCGTGATGAAAAACTGGTGAGGCCTTGGGCACTTCCTGGCACCAAAGGATTGGAGCACAGGATTGGTGGATTGGAAAAACAAGACATTACCGGAAACGTGAGCTATGAGCCTGATAACCATGAGCACATGGTGAAAACCAGGCAGGCAAAGGTGGACCTGATTGCCAATTATATTCCCGAACAAAAAATTGACAGCGGGGCCGCCTCCGGGAAGGTATTGTTATTGGGATGGGGCAGCACCTATGGCTCCATCAAAAGTGCTGTACAGGAATTGTTGCTGGAGGGACAGGCCGTTTCACATGCGCATATCAGGTATTTACGCCCCTTCCCCAAGAACCTCGGAGAGATCATCAAGCAGTTTGATACGGTCATTGTACCAGAGATCAACAATGGTCAGCTGATAAAGATCTTGCGGGATGTATACCTTGTTGATGCCAAGCCTTACAACAAGATCAAGGGCACACCGATAACCAAAGGTGAGTTGGTGGCGGAGATCAGGAAGTATTTGTAAAATGCAAGGGATGAGGGACAAGGGGACAGCCAAGGATAAACTTGCTTCAACCTCCTCAACCTTTTCATCACTATACGATGCGCTCCACAATCTTCCCTGTAGCCTTCTCTTTCAGGATAAGTTTTTTCGTGCCGTAGTGTGTCATCTCTTCTTTCACGAGATAATGATCTGCATCAAACTCAACAAGTGTCCCTTGCTTGGTCTGGCCTTCAAGCCCACGCCAGTGCTGCAATTGCACGGGTTCCCATATTTTTGATTTGGCACTCTTGTAGGCCGCATCCAACACTGCATTCACAATATAGCCATCGTAAAAAGTCTCTTTGGGTGCTTTGCCTTTTTCAAAGGCATCAAACATATCAAAGAACATGTGGTTGTATCCCAGTTCGTTCAACTCATCCCCTACCGGAAACAACCAGCCTGTATTGGTCTCTGCTTTTTCTGCAACATAATCAGCCCCTTTTCCGGTGGTGAACATGTCAAAGCCTGTTCTTAAAAATCCATTGATCCAAATGGTTCCTTCGGTGCCCATTACTTCGTCGCGCAAGTCCAATCCACCCCTGAACGTCCAGCTCACTTCAAACTGACCAATGGCGCCATTTTCATATTTCACCAAACCGATGGCATGGTCTTCTGCCTCAATCGGCTTGACCTGTGTATCCGCCCAACACATCACTTCAACAGGCCGGATGTCCTTACCGATATAACTCCTGGCAATCTCTACACAATGGCAACCGAGGTCAAGCATGCAACCGCCTCCTGCCTGCTCCAGGTCCCAGAACCAATCGCTGTGCGGACCAGGATGGGCCTCGCGGGATTTGGCCCACAGTATTCTACCGAGTGCCCCGCTTTGAACACTGGCATGGGCCTTGAGGAATTTTGGGGTATATACAAGGTCTTCTAAATATCCATTGAAAATACCTGCGGCCTCAACAGCTTCCAGCATGCGTTTGGCCTCTGCAGCATTGCGGCCCAGGGGCTTGGTAGAAATCACTGCTTTTTTATGCTTGATGCAAAGCATCACTGCTTCTTCATGGAGGTTGTTGGGCAATGAAATGCAGACCATGTCAACATTGGGATGGGCAATCGCCTCTTCCATCACAGTGGTATAATGTTCGCACTGATAATCTTCTGCAAACTTTTTTGCCTGCTCTTCCCTTCGGGAATAAATCGATACAATCTTGTCGCGGCTTCTCAATCCTTGAATAGAATCAGCATAAAATCTTCCTATGAATCCGGAGCCGAGCATTGCGAGTTTTACCATGGTGAAAGAGTTGAATTTACCTGCCGAAGGCAGGGAGGTTTAAGTGGTTGAAGTTGATTTTTTATCCTTGAAAAACAACACGAGAAAAACAAGGCTTGCCGCTGCTATCCCTGCTGGAACGAGCCAAACATGGAGC
>CAILKQ010000118.1 GCA_903834825.1 uncultured bacterium
CGCGATATTGTGAGGGCCAATCCTGCCAATGCAACCCAAGCCCTTCAGGGTCAGGTTACTGGTGTGGTGATTACCAAAACAAGCAATAAACCTGGCCAAGGATTTTCAATTGATATCCGTGGTCAAAATACGATCACCGGTGCCACTGAACCACTCGTGGTTATTGATGGAGTGATTGGCGCAAGACTGCGTGACATCAATCCCCAAGACATCCAATCCATTGACATCCTAAAAGATGCCTCTTCCACTGCCATTTATGGTGCAAGGGGTGCCAATGGGGTAATCATTGTCACATCTAAAAAAGGGATTGTCGGCAAACCCAAAGTTACATTTGATTCCTACCTGGGTCAAAAACAACCAGCACACATGCCGCAATTGCTCAATGCCCAGGAGTTCTATAAGGCGACTGTTACAGATGTAGTACTCAATGGCGGTACTGCCAATACATTAACAGCCAGTGAAATGAACATGGTCAACAGTGGAAAATCAACAGATTGGGTTAAGCTTGTTGCAAAGCCAAGTACAATGGCCAATACAACGGTTGCGGTAACTGGCGGTAACGCCGGAACCACTTACCGTTTTTCAGGTGGTTATATCCAGGAGGATGGTAATATTGCCTCTACCTCCTTTAAAAAGTATTCACTCAATGCCGCTGTTGACAGCCGATTGAACAATTGGTTGCGTGTAGGGATCACTGCTTACATCAACTACAGCTCCAATCCCACAGGGTCTTTGGAAATTCTTCGTTCTGCTTACAGGGCAAGGCCAACAGGTGTTATTTATTACAAAGACATTGTCAATCCCAGTGAAGGAAACGATCTGGCCATCGGTCCATGGAATGATCTTTCCATTTGGATGGGTATCAAAGACAACCAGGTTCCTAACCCATTGATTGATGCAGACCCCAGCATTTACCAAAATACCACAACCATTTCCAATCCAATGGGAAATGCCTTCGTTGAACTGACTTTGTTGAAAGGGCTTACTTTCAAATCTTCCCTTTCTGCTTCATCCATTGATGAGCGCAATGGTGAATTCAGGAATACCCTTTCAAAATCCCAGTTGACCAATCCTCCAAGAGCCAACTATACTCAAAAGAACTGGGGTACATATACCATCGATAATCAGTTGTCTTATAATTTCACAACAGGAAAGCATAAGCTGAGTGCAACTGCGCTTCAAAGTGCCTTCAAGAACAATGCAGAAAACTATTCAATTGCTGCCATCAACCTGCCTTTTGGATCACTTTGGTATAACCTGGGAACAGGAACAACGACTGCAACCAGCGGATTTGCAAGAAATTCTCTGGAGTCTTATATGGGAAGGGTAAACTATACCTTCAATGATAAATATTTGTTGACCTTGACTGGCCGTGCAGATGGAGCCTCACAGTTGGCTGCTGAAAACCGTTGGGCGTTTTTCCCCTCTGGTGCTTTTGCATGGCAGGCAGGTGACGAGGATTTTATCAAAAACCTGAATATTTTCTCAGACCTTAAGCTGCGTGTGAGTTATGGTGAAGTCGGTAACTCCAACGTTGCCGCATACAGCACCCAGTCTGGTTTGTTGACAACATCTTACAGTTTTGGTGCCACTGCTGTTAGTGCTTTTGCTCCTGCAGCCATTGGTAACAAAGACCTTAAATGGGAGAGAAGCCAGGAATTGAATCTTGGATTGAACATGGGATTCCTTGACAATAGGATCTCAGCTACTGTTGAATTGTACAAGAGAAATACCCGCGACCTGATCCTCAACCAGACGCTTCCCACTTCAACAGGTTTCTCTTCTGTAGTCACCAATGTTGGTAAGGTATCCAACAAAGGGTTGGAGATTATGCTGAATACAAGAAATATCGAAACAAAGAATTTCTCCTGGAATACCAGTATTAATTTTTCAAAAAATATCAATAATATTGAAGCGCTTGCCAATGGTGTTACATCCATTATTGGAAGTTCATTGTTTGTGGGCAAGCCTGTAAGGTCTCAATTTGACTATCAGTTTGCTGGAATATGGCAGCTTGCTGACAGTACTGCTGCAAAATCGTATGGCCAGTTCCCCGGATCTGTAAAGGTTACAGACACCAACAAAGACGGTGTGATTTCCAACTCAACTGGAAAAGACGACAGGATGTGGTTGGGAACACAGCTTCCTAATTTCACCATGGGTATGACCAACAGGCTTAGCTATAAAAACCTGGATGTTTCCTTCCTTTTCTATTATCGAAACGGAACCATGTACAAGAATGGCATGCTGGATGGAACAATGGCTGATTATACCGGTGGCCGATACAACAAAATCGTCATGAACTATTGGACCAAAAATAATCCAACCAATGATTTTTATGGTCCTGGTGTAGCACAGCCTTATCGCGGTGCCAGAAGTTATGAGGACGCCAGTTTTGTGAGATTATCTGATGTTACAGTAGGATATACCGTTCCCAAGCGTATTTTAGACAAGAGGAAAATTGAAAAAATGAGGATTTATATGCAGGTACTCAATCCTAACTATTGGACCAAGTACAATGGGATGGATCCTGAATACAATTCAAATACCTATATTGACGATGTACCAAACCTGACCTATGCAGTTGGTCTGAACATTGGTTTCTAAATATCAATCCTAAAAAAATAGTCATGAAAAATAATAATTTGATACGCTATATTTTCTCTTTTGTTCTTCTGGGGTTGGTTGCTGGAGGATGCAAGAAAACATTCCTTGATGAGTTTAATCCAGCCAATCGTACCACTGATAATTTCTATACAACAGCTACAGGCTATGAAACCCTGGTGAATGCTTGTTACCCATTGTTGAGGGATATCTCCCAACAACGTATCCCCACCTTGAATGGTACAGATATGTTTTCTTCCGGTGGTTGGGCAGGTACGCTGTATTTCCCAACGCTTACCACACAGTCTGGCAGCCCTTATGACGCCTATGATATCAGCATGAATTCATCCCTCGGTGAGCTTCAATCCCTCTGGGACATGCTTTACAGGGAAGTCAACAGGTGCAATGCTGCCGTTACCCGTGCAGCTGATGTAACTGGAATGGTAGACTCTGTAAAAAATACAAGGATTGGAGAAGCAAAATTCCTTCGCTCCCTTTCTTTCTTCTGGGCCGTACAACAATGGGGTGACATTCCCATGCCGCTGACTGAAACAACAACTGGAAGCCTTGAAGTAAAGAAGACTGCATCAAAGGATGTCTATACACAGATCATCACCGATCTTAATGATGCCATTGCAAAGTTACCCGTTACCCAAAAAGATGCCGGTAGGGTTACCAAAGGGGCTGCTCAATTTTTGCTTGCCCGTGTGTACCTGACAAGGGGTTGGAATTTCAACAATGCTCTTGGAGGAACAAGTGCTGACTTCACCAGTGCACTGGTTCTCTGTGATAATCTGATTGCTTCCGGATTGTATCCAATGGAAGCCAACTGGAACAATCTTTGGCCCATTCACAACAAGAATCCCAAAAAAGAAACGGCTACTGCAGCGAGTTCTGTTGCCATCGCCAATGCCAGCAAGGAAGTTATTTTTGCTGTGCAATATGCGAATGGAACCGGTACCGCTTACAATGGCGACGCCAATTTAAGTACGGCCAATGGAACCATTGGCAATGACATGCATACAAGGTTCAGTGGTGGTCCTAACGGTGTGGCACAAGAATCGAGGACGGGTACCTACAATAGGTTTCTTCCTGCCCATAATGTTACCTGGGGCGCCTACAGGTTATTTGATCCTATGATGGATGTGCGCTATGAAGGAACATTCAACAGCGTTATTTATGCAACCATTGCAGGTTCCGTTTCATTGTCTGCAAACAAGCCATATCCACAAGTATTGACGCAATCTTTCGCTATCAGTGATACCACAGCAATTGTTCTGCCTTGGAATGTACCAATGAACAATGTTGCCCAGCTTGGTGTCAATATTCCAGGTGGGAAAAAGAAATATGCGGTTCAAAATGTAGTTGATCTTTTTTGGTTGGGTAAGCTTACCTCGCCAACCCAACAGATCAATGATGCCATGGGATGGTCTGGACCCATTTTCTGGAAGTTCTGGCAACCAGGAATTGCGTATGGTGATGGTTTTTCAACATTCAACGATCCACTTTTCAGGTCTGCTGAAGTGTTTTTGATGGCAGCTGAAGCCATTGTAAAGGGTGCTACCGGAGCCAGATTGGGTACAGCCGATGTTTATTATAACAGGGTTTTGGACAGGGCATTGGCGAGCAATGCAGGAAAATCGCCCAACCGCGCTACCAATCCAGGAAATGTATTGGATCCTTTGACCAATATTACCTCTTATCGCGCAACGCCATCTACCATCAACATTGACATGATTTTGGATGAATATGGCCGTGAATTTCTTGGTGAGGGTAACGAGCGTTGGTACCAACTGAAACGTACAGGAAAACTCATTGAGCGTGCAACAAAGTTCAATGGCTGGACCGCTTGGGGCCGTGCGGGTGTTACTCAAATCGCTGCCAAGCACCTCTTGAGACCAATTCCACAAGGTATGCTTGATAACTCCAGTCCAAGAATTGAGCAGAATCCTGGATATTAATTTTCAATATTGAATATAAAATGCCAGTTATTCATGTTTTGTGAATACCTGGCATTTTTTCTTTGTATTATTTTTTGCCTTAATCAACCCCAATTGTGATGCACATGTCGATGAAATCTATCTTGTTTTCTGTCTTGTTTCTTTCAATGCTCAGTGTTGTGACATATGGCCAAAAGCCTATACTTAAGACCGCAAAATCTGACCTGGTTGAGGTAATGGTAGATGCAGCCAACTCAAGGTTTTTCTATTTCAGTTCTGCTACTAGGCCCTTTGGAATGGTCAACCTCAGCCCAGACATGAACCTCAAAGGAGTTTGGAACACAGGGTACAAATACAATGAAGATACCATCAGGTGTTTCAGCCATATCCATTGCTGGGAGTTGTCTGGGATCCCTGTACTGCCAACAACAGGCAAATTCAAAGGACATCTGGGATCAGATGTGTATGGCTCAACCTATTCTCATCAGACTGAAGTTGCAAAGCCTGGTTACCACAAGATCACATTGGATACCTATGGTGTTACAGCCGAGTTGACCTCTACCACAAGGGTTGGTTTTCATCGGTATACTTTCCCAAAATCCGATTCAAGTTTCATTCAATTTGATTTCACGACTGTATTGGGTTCATCTGAAACCCAAGAAGCAAAAGTTACGCAGGTTTCAAATAATCAAATTGTTGGAGAAGTTGTCATGGCTGCAACCATAAGAAGACCCAAGCCGATTACGGTCTATTTTGTTGCAGATTTTGACAAGGCATTTGAGCAGTTTGGTGGATGGAAAGACGGACGCATCATCACTACTGCAAAAGAAATTGCAGGGCCACATACAGGAGCTTTTGTTCGCTTCAAAACCAATGAGAACGATGTAAGGATGATGAAAGTTGCGATCTCATATGTGAGCATAGAAGAAGCAAAGAAAAATCTGAAGGCCGAACTATCCCATTGGGATTTTACAAGGGTAGTCAATGAATCTGCAAAGGAGTGGGACAATTGGCTGGGAAGGATAGAAGTTGAAGGAGGTACGCACATTGAACAACGCCGCTTTTACACAGATCTTTTTCATGCCTTACAAGGAAGAAGGATTGTGAGTGATGTGGGTGGAACTTATATTGACAATACTGGAGCAACTCCGCTTGTCCGCAACATCCCACTGGGCGCAGATGGAAAGCCCAAATACAAGATGTACAATTCTGATTCTTATTGGGGGGCACAGTGGTCGCTCAATACTCTATGGCACCTTGTATATCCTGAGGTTACAGAAGAATTCATCAATGCCATGCTGAAAATGTATGATGATGGCGGATTGATTCCACGTGGTCCATCCGGTGGAAATTATACTTACGTCATGACAGGAGCTACAACTACGCCCTTCATTGTAAGTGCATACCTCAAGGGCATCAGGGGTTTTGATATGGCCAAGGCCTATGAAGGCATGCGCAAAGATCATTTTCCTGGAGGGATGATGAGCAAGGCTGGATATGAGCACAAGACCTTCAAGGGTGGGGGAATTGAAGAGTATATTTCAATGGGATATATTCCTCATCCGCTGCATCCTATCAAATATGGGTTTCACCAGGATGGAGCTGCACAAACACTTGAATATGCTTACCAGGATTTTGCCATGGCCCAGATCGCAAAGGTTTTGAACAAGCAAAGCGATTATGACCTTTTTATGCAGCGTTCGGGCAATTACAAGAATGTCTACAACAAGGAAATTGGATGGATGCTGGCCAAAGACAGAAGCGGTAAATGGGCCAACCCAGTGGATATTCTTCAATATGAACATGGCTTCAATGAGGGCAATGCTGCACAATACAGCTGGTTCGTTCCCCATGATGTTCCAGGTTTGATTGCCCTGCATGGCGGCAAAGACAAGTTTACCGATAAACTCAATTTTGCTTTTTCTGAATCACGCAAACATGGTTTTGTTTCTGGTAAATCCGAGAATCCGCCTGAAAGAGAAGCACAGCGCAGGGTGTATATCAACTATGGCAATCAGCCTTGCATGCAGACACCTTTTCTCTTCAACTATGCTGGGAAGCCATGGCTGACCCAGTACTGGACCAGGCAGCTTATTGATTCAGTGTACAGTGGAATCTCTCCTCAAAAGGGATATAGTGGAGATGAGGACCAGGGATTGATGGGGTCATTGGCCGTGTTGCTCAAAATTGGACTTTTTTCAACAGACGGAGGAACATCGGAGAAACCATTTTATGAGATTACCAGTCCAATTTTTAAAAAAATTACCATCAAGCTGAATGAAAAATATTACCCTGGAAAACAATTTGTGATTGAGACCAAAAACAATATCCCGGGTAATTTATACATCCAGTCTGCGACCCTGAATGGTGCTGCAATTTCAAAGCCTTTCTTCGATCATTCTTCGTTGATCAAGGGTGGAAGTTTGATGCTTCAGATGGGACCTTCGCCCAACAAAAGCTGGGGTATAAAGGATTGACAAATACACCATGAAAAAATATTTCACCAACCTACTGATTTCGACCCGATGACAAAAAAAGTTTCCATAAAGGATATTGCCAAAGAACTTGAACTTTCGATTACAACTGTTTCATTTGTGATCAATGGAAAGAGTGAAGAAATGGGTATCAGTGAGGCAACATCCAACAAAGTCTTAGAGCTCATCAAAAAAAGGGATTATAGTCCTAATAATGCAGCCAGGCTTCTTCGCACTGGAAAGTCCAATACCATTGGATTGATTGTAGAAGATCTTGGGAATTATTTCTTTGGCAATATTGCCAAAGTTGTTGAATTGGAGGCATCAAAAAGGGGATACAATGTGTTTTTGAGCAGTACGGATAACAATCCTAACACGGCAAAAGCACTGATCAGAAAAATGCGCAACAGTTCAGTAGATGGAATGATCATTACTCCAACCAAGGAACTTAACCAGGAGCTCGAGGATCTTAAAAATGATAAGATTCCTTTTGTATTGTTGGACAGAACGGTTCCTGGGCTTTCTGCCAACGCAGTGGTGCTCGACAATTTTAAGGGTGCATTTGATCTTACTGTGCATTTGCTCAACAATGGCTACCAGAAGATTGGATTTGTTAGCATCCACAGTGATATGTCTCAAATGATTGAAAGGGAGAGGGGTTATTTTGATGCGATGGAATCATCAAACAAATCATGTACGAAAGAACTTGTATTGAAGGTAAAATTTGATGATTCAGCAGCGTGCATCATCTCTTCCATCATGTCCTTTGTTAGGGACAATCCTGATATGGAGGCGTTGTTTTTTGCAACAAACTATTTGGGTGTTCATGGTATCGAAGCCTTGAAGCAAGTAGGAAAGTCCATGCCTGATGATTTGGCCGTTGTGTGTTTTGATGACAATGATCTTTTCAGGCTTTTTACCCCATCCATTACGGTGTCCTCACAGCCTATAAAACAGATTGCTGTAGAGACCATTGAACTCTTATTGCGTTTGGTTGAGAATGGCATAAAACACGAAAGTCCAATCAATAAGGTTTTGGAACCTGAATTGATTGAGCGGCAATCTTCCATTCAAAAGCCATTGTGGGAGATTGAACAAACATTGAAAAAATCATTCAATAAAATATAAGCATGTGAAAAAGCTAATTTTTCTTTTGGCAATTCTATTGGTGTCGTTTGTTTTCAAAAGCAATGAATCGTTGCGTGTCCCTGATACAAAGACGATCAATCGCCCACCCAACATCCTTTTTGCCATAGCAGATGACCAGTCATTTGCACATGTTTCTGCACTGGGTCAGGAGATTTTCAAAACACCTTATTTTGATGAAGTGGCAAAGCGTGGAATTCTGTTTACAAACGCTTTTGTTGCTGCCCCACAGTGCAGCCCATCCCGGGCAGCAATGCTGACAGGAAGAAATATTTGGCAATTGGAAGAAGCGGGAACGCACTCCAGTTATTTCCCTAAAAAATTTCCGGTATTTACCAATGCATTAGAGAATGCTGGTTATTTTATCGGGTTTACAGGGAAAGCATGGGATCCGGGTAATTTTGAAAATGCAGGTTGGGATAGAAACCCTGTAGGGCCCGAATACAACAAAAGGAAGTTTGATAAAGTTCCTGCCAAAGGAATTGTCAACACAGACTATGCTGGAAATTTTAATGATTTTCTAAAAGACAAGCCAGCCGATAAACCTTTTTTCTTCTGGTATGGATCCAAAGAGCCACACAGGGTTTATGAAGCTGGCTCTGGTGCAAAGGCAGGACTAAAAGCAACTGATTCAACAGTACCCAAGTTTTTACCCAATGATGATCTGGTTAAGAATGACATGCTTGACTATGCATTGGAAATTGGTTGGTTTGACAAGCAATTGGGGGCAATGATCAAAATGCTCGAAGCACGCGGAGAGCTGGACAATACCATTATCATCGTTACTGCAGACAATGGCATGGCATTCCCTTATGCAAAAGCAAATCTTCAGGACTATGGAACGCATATACCGTTGGCCATCTGTGGTCCATCCATCAAAGGATCTTCCCGAAAAGTATCTGACCTTGTAGGCATGATTGATCTTGCTCCAACCATCATGGATCTTGCTGGTGTCAAGCCTTTTGATGGCATCACCGGTAAATCTTTATTGCCCATTTTTCAATCCAAGGCTTCAGGCCTGGTAGATCCATCCAGGTCTTATGTGCTTACAGGCAGAGAAAGGCATACCCATGCACGTCCGGACAACCTGGGCTATCCAGCAAGGGCCATCCGAACACAACAATATTTGTATATCAAGAACTATACCCCGGATCGTTGGCCGGCGGGGAATCCGCCACCCAATAAACAAATCGGTGCAGAAGGAAATGCTGATGAGAAATTGATTGAAGGATATGAGGATATTGATGCATCGCCTACCAAAACACATATGATCAAAGAACGCCAGTCTTTTCCTGGGTTGTTTGCCCTCGGTTTTGAAAAAAGAGATGCCGAACAATTGTATGACATCATCAAGGATCCTTATTGTCTCAAGGATTTGGCCAAAGATAAAAAAATGGCAAAGATCAAGTCAAACCTGAAAACTTTGCTGGAAACCAAACTAAAAGAACAGCATGATCCTCGTGCAGAGGGAAAAGGTGATGTATTTGAAAGTTATCCAAGGTTTGGAGCCATGAAAAATTTTGATGGCTTTCGGGAAAGAGGAAAATACAATCCAGCATTCATTCATCAGTGAGTAATCAATTTAAATATTCAACATGTTCAACCACAAACTATCAATCGTGAAAACAATTTTTGCCACTTGCCTTTTTTTTCTGGCAAATGTAGCTATGGCACAGACGCCTGACATTTTCAAGGCATCCAACATAAAGTCCAACATGCTCAAAGTTTCAGATTGGCAAATGAAACATTCCAATGGAAAGCCAGAAAATACCTGGACCAACGCAGCCTTTTATACAGGCGTTTTTGCTGCCTATGAAACAACCAAATCTCCCGTATTGCTTGATTCATTGAGAGCCATTGGTGAACGCAACAATTGGTTGCCCGGCAAACGATATGATCACGCAGATGATATCGCCATTACCCAAACCTATATCGACCTTTATCGCATCAGCAAAAATGAACTGATGCTGAAGGCAAGCATTGATTCCATCAAAAAAATGGCTCTTGTGCCTGGTGGAGAAATCAAAAGGCATGGCATCACCTGGTGGTGGTGTGATGCCTTGTTCATGGCTCCTCCGACCTTGGCCAAGTTGTCGAAGACGTTCAATGATCCTTCTTATTTGGTTTTGTCTGATACGCTCTTCATGCAGTGTTATCGCTTGTTGTACAACAATGAAGAAAAACTGTTTGCCAGGGATGCAACGTATCTCATCGATGCCAGTGGAAGCGGGAAAAGAGAATCCAATGGAAAGAAAGTATTTTGGTCTCGTGGAAATGGCTGGGTGATGGCAGGACTTGTTCGGTTGTTGAAAGAAATGCCATCCGATCATCCAACACGTGAATTTTATATCAACCTGTTCAAGGACATGTCAGGACGCTTGTTGTCTTTGCAACAGGAGGACGGATTGTGGAGAACAAGTTTATTGGATCCTGCGGCTTATGCAGGTGGAGAGGGAAGTGGCTCTGCTTTCAATTGTTATGCGATGGCATGGGGTGTGAACAACAAGTTTCTGGACAAGAAAACATTTCTTCCAGCGGTGAAAGCGGCTTGGACGGGGCTCAATACCTTACTGACTTCTGAAGGAAAAGTGGGATGGGTTCAGCCCATTGGTGCAGATCCGCGCAGAAATTTTAATGCTGAAAGTTGGGAGTCATATGGTGCTGGAGCATTTTTATTGGCAGGATCTGAAGTAATCAAGTTGAAAAACTAAAAGCATGAAAGGAAGGAAGGTTGTTCATTCTGTATTGAGCAAAATCAATACAAGACATTCATTTTTATTGGGGTTGGTTCTGATGTTGGTGGTTCTTTTTATTGTATTGCCTTCGCATAAAAAGATCCCCGTTGATACAAGGCCCAATATCATCTATATCATGGCAGATGATTTGGGTTATTCCGATCTGGGTTGTTATGGTGGTGAAGTAAGTACCCCCAACCTTGACCAACTCGCTTCCAACGGAATCAAATTGAAAAATTTTTATAACAATTCACGTTGTTGCCCTACCCGCGCCTCATTGCTTACTGGTCAATATCCACATTCTGTAGGCATGGGCGGCATGGTTGGATCCAATCAATCACCCATCGTAAAAGGATCTTATCAGGGATTTCTGAATGACAGTTTCCCCACCATTGCGGAAGAACTTAAAAAAGCCGGATACAATACCTATATGTCGGGTAAATGGCACGTTGGTGAAAGGCCTGAGCATTGGCCTTTGAAGCGGGGATTTGATCGGTACTATGGATTGATTTCAGGCGCATCCAGTTTTTTCGAAATTACCCCTGCAGAAAGCGACAAGCGTCGATTTGTATTGGATGATAAGGACTACGAAATCCCCAAGGAAGGACATTATATGACGGATGCTTTTACCGATCATGCTTTGGGGTATTTGGATCAGCATAAAAATGCCGGATCAGGAAAACCTTTCTTTTTATACCTGGCATATACCGCACCACATTTCCCTTTGCATGCATTAGAGGCAGACATTGCCAAGTACGAAGCGTTGTACATGCAGGGATGGGATGTAACGAGAGAAAAGCGTTTTGAAAAAATGAAGAAACTTGGGTTGGTTGATCAGCGGTATGGACTTTCTGAAAGGCCTGATGTGATTCCAGCCTGGGAAAATGCCACTGAAAAGAAAATATGGGCCAGGAAGATGGCGGTTTATGCTGCGATGATTGACAGGATGGATCAAAACATCGGCAGGCTCGTCAATAAATTAAAGTCAAATGGACAATATGAAAATACGATGATTGTTTTCATATCAGACAATGGTGCTTGTGCGGAAACAGTCAATACCAAGCTCTTGAGTAATCCGGAAAAGAAAATCGGGGAACGGGGTTCTTATCATATTTATGGAGAAAGTTGGGCAAATGCCTCCAATACCCCATTCAAGAAGTACAAACATTATATGCATGAGGGGGGAATCGTTACACCTTGCATCATTCAGTGGCCTGCAAAAATAAAACCTGCAAAAGGATACAGCGATGGGATTGGGCATGTTGTTGATCTGATGCCTACAGCCCTTGAATTGGCAAGAGCAAAATCACCCGGTTTAGCTGGTACGAGCTTCTCTTATTTGTGGAAGACCGGAAAGGCCCCAGAGCGCACCTATTGTTGGGAGCATGAAGGAAATCAGGCCATCAGAAAGGGGAATTGGAAACTGGTAAAAGAATTTCAGGAAACCTATTGGTCGCTCTATAATCTTGCAACAGACCCAACAGAAATGAATGATTTGTCTGGTGTAGAGGCTGAAAGAACAAAAGCCATGATGGAAGAATATACAGTTTGGTTTGCCAAGGTAGGTGCCCGTCCTTATAAAAAAGGGGGAGGCAAGGCAGAATGAAGAATATTTCTATCAAAGGGGTCTTTATGCTAATAAACGCTATCATCATGAAAAAAACAAGGATTGTATTTTTGTTCCTGTCTTGTTTGATTGTGCTAATGACTGCGGCATTTGTTGCCAATAACAAACCGCCTCAGATCAACAGACAAAAGCCGAACATCATCTTGATTTTGGGAGATGATATTGGTTTTGAAACCATCAGCGCTTATGGCAGCACCACATATAAAACCCCCCGAATTGACAACATGGCAAAGGGTGGCGCCTTGTTTCAAAACTGTTATGCACAGCCGTTGTGTTCGCCATCGCGTGTTCAAATCATGACAGGCAAATCCAATTTCAGGAACTACGAACGATGGGGTTATCTCAACCAGAACGAAACCAATTTTGCACATATCCTCAAATCACAAGGCTATGCAACCTGCATCACAGGAAAGTGGCAGTTGGGAGGAGATGAGTTCACACCATATAAGGCGGGATTTGATGAGTACTTGTTGTGGAATATCATGGACACCAGTTCAACGTATAACGAGCGATACAAAGACCCAAGGTTGTTGGAGAATGGGGTCAGCAAAAAATATTCAAAAGGCGAATATGGGCCCGATCTTTTTGTGAACTATATCAAGAACTTTATGACCAGGAAAAAAGATGGTCCATTTTTGGTGTACTACCCCATGGTGCTTTCGCACAAGCCCTTTGTGCCAACCCCAGCTAACGGAAAGGTGTATGAAAATTTCAAGGTTGTACCCAAGGGTGAACCAGGTGGTTCTTCAGCAGACAATGCTTTTTTCAAAGACCAGATGGCCTACCTGGACAAAAACGTTGGAGAGATCCTGGACAAGGTGAATGAATTGGGTATAAGCGAAAATACACTGATTCTTTTTACAGGAGACAATGGAACAGGGGTGGGAATCAATTCAGACATGAAAGATGGCAGAAAAATTCCCGGTATGAAAGGGGCGCCAACTGAATATGGGATTCATGTACCGTTGGTTGCCTATTGGAAAGGAAGAATCAAGCCAGGTCAGGTGACTGACAAGTTGATTGATTTCACTGATTTTCTTCCGACTATAACAGATGCTGTGAATGTTTCCTTGCCCAAGGATTTTATAACGGATGGAAGGAGTTTTCTGCCATTGGTCACCGGACAAAAATACATACCAAGGGATTGGTTGTTTGCACATTATGACCCACAAAAAGGAGAATTCAAGAAGGCGCGCTTTGTACACAACAGAGAATGGAAATTATATGAAACGGGTGAGATTTTCAACGTCGCCAAAGATCCGGAGGAAAAAAACGTTGTTGCAGAAAGCAGCTTGACACCAGATCAAAAAATATTGATCAATACGTTTAGGGAAGTGTTTCCGAAGATGACAAAAGTGGAAGTCATCAAAACACCCAAGGTTAAAAAGAAAAAATCGGATGATGATGATGAAGGATAATTAAACATAAAACAATACAATAAGAAAATAAACAGCAATGAAAAGAAGCGATTTTTTAAAGAAAAGCAGTGTAGCATTGGCAGGTTTGGCAGGCGTTTCCATTTTGCCATCATCTGTTTTGGGTATGGGGAAAAATGGAATTGCGCCAAGTGATAAGGTGAACCTGGCTTGCATCGGCATTGGAAATCGTGGTGCTGATATCATCAAAAAACTTAATGGTACTGGGCTGGCTAATATCGTGGCATTGTGCGATGTGGAGATGGGTGCACCCAATACACTGGAAATCATGAAAATGTTTCCCAATGTTCCAAGGTTTCAGGATTTTAGGGTGATGTTTGACAAGATGGGTAAGCAGTTTGATGCCATCACTGCGGGCGTTCCAGATTTCTCTCATTTCCCTATCACCATGTTGGCCATGTCAGAAGGCAAGCACGTATATGTTGAAAAGCCCATGGCACATACGTTTCATGAGGTTGAACGCATGATGGCCGCAGAAAAAAAATACAAGGTTGCTTGTCAGATGGGCAACCAGGGACACTCTGAGGAAAACTATTTCCAGTTCAAGGCATGGAAAGATGCAGGCATTATCAAAGACGTTACCGCCATTACCGCCTTCATGAACAATGGAAGGAGATGGCATGGCATGAAAGTGTCAGATTTCCTCCCTGCACAACCCATACCCGAAACAATGGATTGGGATGAATGGCTGTCGACTGCACAATTCAAGGATTTCAACAAAGGATATATCAACGGAGATTGGAGGTCATGGTTTGAATTTGGCAATGGTGCCTTGGGTGATTGGGGCGCGCATATCATTGACTCCGCCCATCAATTCCTTGAACTGGGGATGCCAACCGAAGTTGATCCCATTTTTATGGAAGGGCATAGTCCTTTGATTTTTCCGCAGGCTTCTACCTTGCTTTTCAAGTTTCCCAAGCGAAAAAATATGCCGGCACTCGATTTGACCTGGTATGATGGATTCAATAACCAGCCCAAGCTTCCTGATGGGTATGGAGAACCAGTAAGGGCAAAAGATATTCCGCCACCAACTTCTGGTAATATCAACACGAAACGCTATCCCGGTAAAATAATCTACTCAAAGGAACTGATTTTCAAGGGTGGCTCTCACAGTGCGCCATTGGCCATCATCCCGGAAGCTAAAGCGAAGGATATGGCTTCCATGCTACCTGAGGTGCCGTTGAGCCCATCCACCCATTTTGCCAATTTCTTGAAAGCCTGTAAGGGCGAAGAAAAATGTCGATCTTCTTTTGATATTGCGGGTCCTTTGTGTCAGGTGATGGCATTGGGGGTATTGGCGCAACGATTGAACACGAAGTTGATTTTTGACAGCAAGAAAAAGCAAATCACCAACAGCAAAATTGGTAACGAATTGTTGGTCGGTCCGCCACCAAGAAAGGGATGGGAGCAGTACTATACAATGTAATTTTTTAATATTTAATTCAATACTATGGATAATCATTCACGCAGACTATTTTTAAGGCAAACGACAGCCTTGGGCTTGGGTTCAATTGTGCTGCCCAGTTTTATGAGCAATCCACCCAGCATGCGGTTAAACATTGCCGTGATTGGGGTAGGCGGTCGAGGAAGGGCAAGCTGGTCCAAAGTTCCCAG
>CAILKQ010000119.1 GCA_903834825.1 uncultured bacterium
GGGTACCGCATGGGCGGCTTATTTACAGAAATTGCAGGAAAACAACCAGGTTAGCAGCCTGAGCAACCTGAATATGGCCAAGGTAACCATCATCGATGAGCTGGTTTTTGAAATTGCTGCAGACACCAGGATACAACAGCAATTCATCGAAAGCGAGAAAGTGGGGCTCCTCATCCACGTGCAAGACTTTTTCAACAATCCCAAGGTCCAGTTTTTGGTCCAACTCAATCCATCAGCAGATCTGGAGGAAGTTATAAAAGATCAACCCTTGTCGTTGAGAGAGCAATATTTCAAGATGATTGAACGCTATCCCATCATCAAGGAAATGAGGGACCAGCTCAATCTTGACCTTGATTACTGAAAACCAGTGCAAAACTTTGTAAACAGACGTGCTGAATTCCTCATTTTGCCGTAATTTCGGCCTTCAAATTCATTCATTCACCTTAATATAAACAGGGATATGGCCGAAGTGATCAGGATGCCTCTCCTCAGCGATACAATGACCGAGGGAAAAATCGTCAAATGGAACAAGAACGTAGGCGATACGGTCAAAAGTGATGATGTACTGGCAGATGTGGAAACAGACAAGGCTACTATGGAAGTGGTGGGCTACGCAGACGGCACTTTGTTGTACGTAGGCATCAAGGAGGGTGAGGCCGCCAAAATCAATGAAATCATTGCCATCGTGGGCAAACCGGGCGAAGACATCCAAGGCTACCTTGCAGCAGAAAATACCGCTTCAACACCTGCCGCTGCTTCTGCTGCCCCCTCAGCTACCCCAACTGCCGCTGTCAGTCAAACGCCTGTGGTTACTCCTGAACAACTGGGCGTTACAGTGATCAGGATGCCGTTGCTCAGTGATACCATGACATCAGGTAAAATCGTTCAATGGAATAAAAAAGTGGGTGATGCAGTCAAAAGTGACGACAACCTCGCTGATGTTGAAACAGACAAGGCAACCATGGAAGTGGTAGGCTATACAGATGGCACCTTGCTGCACATTGGTGTTCCTGACGGTGAATCTGCCAAAATCAATGACGTCATTGCCATCATTGGCAAAGCCGGTACTGATATCACAGGATTGTTGGTATCTCTCCAGTCAAATGGAGCCACCCCGGCAGCTGCAGCCACCGTATCAGCCCCTGCTACAGTTGCGGCAAGTACCCCGGCAGCAGCACCAACCAATGAAAGTACAGATGGAAGACTTAAAGCTTCTCCACTTGCCAAAATATTTGCCAAAGACAAGGGCATTGACATCTCCAAGGTCATCGGATCAGGAGATGGCGGTAGGATCATCAAAAAGGATGTGGATGACTTCAAGTCAGCTCCTGTAGCAGCCCCAAAAATGCTGGTATCCGGTCAAGAAGGGTATACAGATACACAGCTTACTTCCATGCGCAAAACAATTGCCAGAAGACTTGGAGAGAGTATGTTCACTGCACCGCATTTCTACCTGACCATGGAGATTTGCATGGACAATGCCATCATGGTCCGTGCACAAATGAATGAAGTAAGCCCCACCAAGATCTCTTTCCAGGACATGCTGATCAAAGCATCAGCATTGGCATTGAAAAAACATCCTGCAGTAAACAGCAGCTGGATGGGAGATTTTATCAGAACCTACGACCATGTGCATGTTGGTTCTGCCATTGCGCTGCCAGAAGGACTTATTGTTCCAGTACTCAAGTTTGCAGACCAAAAAAGCCTCCCCCAAATAGCCTTGGAATCAAAAGAGCTCTATGACAAGGCCAGGAACAAAAAAATTCAACCACAGGATTTTACCGGAAATACATTTACCATTTCCAATCTGGGCATGATGGATATTGATGAATTCACCGCCATCATCAACCCGCCAGACAGCTGTATTCTTGCTGTTGGCAAGATCAAAGAGGTGGTGATCAGGAAAGGAGAAGGCTTTACCACTACCCAGATGATGAAGGTAACCATGAGCTGTGACCACAGAAGTGTTGACGGCGCAGTGGGCGCAAGCTTCCTGCAAACCCTTAAAAAATACATGGAGAAACCAGTAATAATGTTGGTTTGACCGATATTTTATCCCTAAAGCCGGTCTAACACCGGCTTTTTTTATGTTAGTTATAGTATGCCAAATAAGAAAACCCTTGTCATCGGTGCCTCGACCAATCCTGCACAATACAGCCATCTTGCTATAAAGAAACTGCTTGCTGCAGGGCATGGGGTAGAAGCCATAGGCAGGGAAATATTCAACATTGAAAACATTTCTATTGGCGCAACAATGTTCCCTTTTGAAGGGATAGATACCGTAACGATTTACCTTAATGCAGACAGGCAAAAAGCCTACCAGGAGTATATCCTTTCACTCCATCCCAAGCGCATCATCTTCAATCCCGGAGCTGAAAATCCAAGCTTTTTTAAAGAGGCAACAAACAAGGGAATTGATACATTAGAAGCCTGCACCTTGGTCATGCTCTCCGCCGGCACTTATTAAAATCTCCTCATACTGGCGCATCTTTCTTTTTCCATTTTTATTGGAATTAAGTGCATTTGCGTAAATACTGCAAGATTTACCTTAAGCGAATTAAGTACTAATACTCAATCTGGATGAATAAATACTATTCGCATAATATTCTGCTAACAACCGCCGTTATTCTGTAGAACCAATCAAATCCATTTTATGAAAAAGCTATTTACCTCCTTCTCCTTATTCCTTGTTTTCGCTGTCATCTCCAACAATGCAGCATCACAAAGGATGTTTGATGCGCTTCCTGAAACAGCAAAGTTTTTACCAAGTGTAGTTGAAGGAATTTTTA
>CAILKQ010000120.1 GCA_903834825.1 uncultured bacterium
TCAAAAGATTCGAGGGCATAACCCCGACGATAGGCTTGTATGAAATCTCCTTCGCTACCGCGGAATTCGTATCCGCCAAATGCAGAAACACGGTGCTTACCAAAAACACGGGCATAGTTAAGTTGATAATTGCCTTGATAACTAGTTCCTGATCCATAATTCTGCGTTAAACTTGCATAGGTATTGTTACCCTGAGCATTTCTGGTTTTCCAGCCTCTTGATCCGGCAAAATCGAAATTGTCAGTTGGAATGTGCCTGTCGAAAATAAAATTATAGTAATCAGGAGAAACATTATACTGTTTGCTTTTTGAAAATTTACTGTTAACAGCATACTGTGCACTTGCAGATAGACCTTCGATACCTGGAATAGTGTAACTTATCGATGCCATTGGATTAATAAAGGCATTATCATATTTACTATAACCACCCTTCCCTAACATAATTGATGCTACTGAAGGATCCATTGGATAGGTAACGCCATCAATTGTTTTGTAATATGGAGAAATAGCTGGTCGCGTTATAAGAGTACCAAAGTTCAATCCTCCACCTGCAATATCACCTGCCGGACGTGAAGTCTTATCCCATGAAGCAGACATTCTGAAGTTTAATGTTAAGCGTTTGCCGATCTTGTTTTCGATCTTTGCCAAAAGGGTATTTTTATCATAACCAACGCCTAATGAAGCCTGATCGGTTGTATTAAAACTTCCTGAGACAAAATATCTTACGCTTTCTGTTCCACCGCCTGCCGAGATATTATGATTTGTTGAACGAGGGTTTGACCAAAAGTCGTTGAGTGCGTTGAAAGAATTATTTTTGAAATAATCCAATTCATAGGGCAAATACCATTCACTTGCATTGGCGGCTCTACCGATCATGCCGCTCCACATGTTCTGCTTCAACGCATAATCATAGGCGTTCAGCTTCTTGAAATTTAAGATAGGGTCACTTGATGCGTAAGAAAAACCGTAATTAATGGTTAATTTTCCTCGTTTCCCCATTTTGGTAGTTACCAAAACTACTCCATCTCCTGCCTTCATACCGTAAATTGCAGCCGAAGCAGCGTCTTTTAGTATGCTCAGGTTTTCAATGTCATTGGGATTTAAAGCCTGAAATGCCTCTTGGTCTCTGATTACTCCATCAATAACAAATAACACACCATCGCCCCCAGTTTTCCAGGAAGACACTTCGCGAATCTGGATGATTGGAGAAGTTCCTGGCAGTGAGTTGGCTGCTGTAACCCGCACGTTTGTTGCAAGTCCTGTTAACAGACCCAAAGGAGTTGTAACCGCACCACGATCCATCAATTGTTTTGGATTCACGGTGGCAATAGAGCCAGTTATTTTTTCGCGGGTGGTTGTTACACCATAGCCTAAAGCTACTGTTACGATTTCATCGAGCACAATAGACGATTCGATCATTACGATAGTAAGGTTTACATTTTCAGTAACCGCTAATTCTTGCGTTTCCATACCAATGAATGAAACAACAAGTGTTTTTGCATCATTGGGTATTTCAATAACAAAACTTCCGTTGGCATCTGTAGTTACGGCTATTTTTGTACCCTTTACCGTTACTGTAGCACCTTGTACCGGTAAGCCTTGCTTATCTTTTATCGTTCCTTTAACCTGCTTGGGTAATCGGTTTACAATATAGTCTGCAAGGATTTTGGGATCGTCCTTTTTATAAATGAAAACCTGGCGTTCATCGATCAGATACTTCACGTCGATCCCTACCAACAATTGATCCAGTAGATACTCGATTGATTTAGATTTTATATTCAGGCTGACTTTATTCGTGCTATTTAATATTTCAGCGTCATAGATAAAAATAAAGTCGCTGGAACTTTCAATTTTAGAAATGGCCTCCGTTATCGAAGTATTGCGGAGGGTAAGACTAAGATTTGTTTTCTGCGAATATGAGTTGGCAGAAACTGAAAACACTCCGGCAAACATTAAAATACTAAGCAATTTCATCTTTAGAAAGATTGGGTTTCTATGATTAAATAAATAAGTGTGATTAGGCTCATTTAAATAAAGACTTTCAGTTCTGTTTTTTTTCATAAACTTAATTAATTTAAATATGAATTATTACTTATCGGGTAACATTTTTATGCTGATCCGGCTGATGCTACGTGCAGTAACCGGTTTTTATTATTGTTCAAGAACTACATATTTGTTGTCGGTTTTTATAATTTTGGTATGAGACAAGAGACCCAATCCATTCATTATCCGATCGGGTTCACTTTTTAAATCAAGTTTACCAGACACGATACTCGATTGATTCCCTGTATTTAATTCAATGTCAATATTATAATAGCGCTGTATACTTTTTAATACATCGCTTAGATGAGCATTCTTAAATTCGAGATACCCGTAAATCCAGTTGGTATAAAAACCTGTTTCATCAACATTGGATCGCTGAAAATCATCTTGTCCTTTCATGAGGGTCAATTTTTGATTGGGTGCAAGAATTACATCTTTTGAAAAAAACTGGTCCTGAACTCTCATACTCACTTTACCCTCCACCAACACCGTAGTATACTCCATGTCATCTTTGTAGGCTTTCACATTAAATTTGGTGCCAAGAACATTGATTGTAAAAGCATCTGTACGCACATAAAACGGCTTACTTGCATCTTTGGCCACTTCGAAATAAGCTTCTCCTTCAAGAAATACCTCGCGGGTATCTCCAGTGAATTGAGGAGCATAAACCAATCTTGATCCTGAATTGATCCATACTTGGGTACCATCTGAAAGCAACAAATAGGAACGTTTGCCATAAGGAACAATCATCTGGTTGAAGCCATTGGTATTGTTATTTTGTTCAAGCCGGATCGTATCGTCAACCAAAATAGAAGTTCCCAAACGGTTGTATTGAATTCTTGATTCCTTGTTATTGATGTCAATTTGCTCGCCATCAGACATTACCAACGATACCTCTTTACCCAAGGGAATTTTTTGGGAAGAAGCAAATTGATCAATTGCCGATTTATTTTGAGATAGATGTAGTGAAAAAAATCCACTCCCAATGACCAAGAATACCACAGCAGTATACCTCAAAAGATTTAACCGGATTTCACGGCTTCTCTTGGTGACAACTTTGCCCCATAATTCCGATTTCCGGGTATCGGAGTTCTCGAATACGGTGACATTCAAATCTTTAATCATATTTAGAGCAAGATCAATTTCTACACTTTTTTCGGGAAGGTCCTCCTTTAGCGCTGCAATCGAATAGTTAGGTTCCCATTTCCCCGCTAAAATTTCCCTGAAATGTTCATCAAATATGAAATCCTGAGCAGTAAAAGTTTTATAATTATCGAAATTCATCAGTTTGTGGCCGTATTTTTTTAAAAGAGTGATGGAAAAGTTGAATCTGGACAGAAAAACCCAGTTTTTTGTTTTTATTTCCACTTTTTTCTACTTCTACTGATCAACAGCCCATGATTTGGGACGAAATATACCCCAAACCTAATGCATGGGTAACCATGCAGAACCCTCCTGAAACATTGATTCGCAATTATTTTTTCTTCTGTGGTAAAACCCTCTCCGCTTCATGACGGATAGATGTGACAGATCTGTAAACCGATTTATAGCAGGAATCAACTGAAATGTTCAGCATGTCAGATATTTCTTTGTAACTAAATCGCTCAATAAACCTTAGGTTAATGATTTTTTGCTGCTTTGGGTTAAGCTTTTTTATAATTGTCATCATGGTTTGATGCAGCTGATCCCTCTTTTCCTCAGATTCATTTTCTTTCTGAGCATTGTCGTGGTTAAAATATGTTTCTGGAATTGTATGACAAAGAACAATTTTTTTTTGTTTTTTGAGCGCTAGGTACAACTCATGTCGAAAACATTGGATTAAATAACCGGACATATTGTTTACTGGGCCTAGCTTATTCCTTTTTTTCAGAAAATAGCCAAAAATATTCTGAATGGAATTCTCAATCGCATCCGTATCAGAGGTGTACTTAAATCCAAAATTGTATAAAAGATCAAAATGGTCCTTATAGATAATAGATAAGGACTCTTGGTTATCTTGAGAAATAAACATTTCCCACAATTCAATATAATAACTATTTTCAGAAATAGGCATGTCCGTTAACTTAAACTGAATTTAGTTATTTTTTGGTTTATAATCCAAAAAAATGTTAACGTATAATTAACGTACACCTGGTGTTTCGACTTACCATAGGATGCCCATAATCATTCAAATACTGGCTGATGTATCTTTTTAAGGGTATTTACAGGTATTTTGATCACTTTACGGTCGTAAGTCAAAAGTCCGTTCGATTCTCCTTGAACATCAGTTGTCTGTGTATACACTGCGGCACTAATACCTACTTCTCGTTTTTGTCTGATGATCTCCGTAAATTTTTTACGGTAGGCATCGGTCAGTTTTTCAGTATCCTCGTAGCTCTGATATCCCCAACCTGTTGCATTTGCGTTCCATAAATGGCCTTTTATGGCATATCCGATTCCACCGTATTCACCCACCACAATCGCCCGGTTTTGCATGTTTTTTGGGGCTTTAGGAATAGCTTCATACGTATGTATGTCATACACATCTCCAAAATCGAGTAATGTCCAACCGCTTACGGAATTAATTAGCCTGGTTTGATCTAATCCCCTAACATATTCGGTAAGTCTTCCCGTCTCATATTGTCCCCAACCCTCATTAAACGTAACCCAACTAACCACACTGGGATGATTATAAAGCATACGGATTATCCTACGGTATTCAAGCTCAAACTGCGCTGCGGAAGACGCTTTTTTAAAGATATCGCGTGTACCTCCTGGTCCTGTAAACTGCCCAGTTCGTGTACCTTTTGGAGTACTTCCCGAAGAAGGCATATCCTGCCAAATCAATAAGCCTAGCTTATCTGCGTTGTAATAATAGCGTGCGGGCTCTACTTTCATGTGCTTCCTTAGCATATTGAAACCTGCCTCTTTCAAAAATTTCAGGTCAAACAGCATAGCCTCTTCACTAGGGGGTGTATGCAATCCATCAGGCCACCATCCTTGGTCAAGTGTGCCGTTTTGAAAAAGAGGCTTATTGTTCAGGTACATCACTGGCTGATTATTTATCCCTTTACCTAACGACATTTTCCGCATTCCGAAATAACTATCTACAACATCAAGGGGAACGCCTACTGTTTTTATATCCTCAAATGCCAGTTCTTTTACTTTAACTTGTTTTTCATCTTTCACAGGAACTTCAAGCTTGTACAGTTGAATGTTGAGGTCATAAAGAAATGGATCGTCTGGTGACCACAGATGTTGTGATGGGATTTTTAAAACAGCCTCATGGTTTATGGGAGACAAAACACTTGCAATTTCTTGTCCTTTAGATAGAACTGAAAGTTTGACGCCATATCCATTGCCATAAAAAGCATAATTTGTATGTGTTTCAATAGTAACTTCTCCCCTATCAATATTTGGCGTTACTTTAAGTTCTTCAAGAAACAGTTCTGGACTTACGGGTTCTAACCAGACCGTCTGCCAAATACCAGAAACAGCCGAGTACCAAATGCCTCCATCAACAAGTCTTTGTTTCCCTGTTGGAATTTCTTCCCATGTTGTAGGATCGTATACCGATAAAACCAATGTATTTTCACCCGGTTTCAGATACTCAGTTATATCAAAAAAGAAACCATCAAACCCTCCTTTATGCGAACCCACTAGCGCATCATTCACAAATACATGTGTTTCATAATCCACTGCGCCGAAATTCAGAACGATGTTTTGTTGGTTCCATTTCTCAGGAATTGTAAAGGTTTTTTTATACCAAATTCTGCTAGCAGGATCAACTTTTTTCCCAACTCCTGAAAGTGCAGATTCTACGCAGAAAGGAACCAAGATCTTTCCTTGATAGGCGTTTGGAGCTGCTTCATTTTTAGGTGTAATGGAATAGTCCCACAAGCCATTCAGGTTAAGCCAATTTTTACGACTGAACTGAGGCCGCGGATATTCACTCAATACGTTTTCAGGCCTAACCGCTTCACCCCAAGTTGTCATTATTCTGCCCCCAACAGGTTTCCATGATAGCAGACTATTGTTATTGGTTGGTTTCTGTTCATCTACTGATGTAACAGTACTTTTATTTATTGACTTGCTACAGGAGAAAAGAAAGATTGCTATTGCAAATAAATATTTATTCATACTTGTTTTTTTATCGACTTATTATTTCTGTTATCATCTTATTGATATTAATCCCACTTATCGGTTCGAAATGGACTGGCTGGTAATTTTTCTTTATTGAACAAACTGCATGTAGGATTATTTTCCCAGCCATACCTAACAGCAACAGGTTCTTTAACAAAACTGCTGTACACAACAACTTTCCCATTTACAATAGAAGCACTTGCATCATAAAAGCGTTTATCAAGGCCAGCAATTTTAAATCCCACAAGCTCTTTCACACTGGATTGCAATCCGCTGCCAATATGATTGAATGATAATATTGCTTCACTGTTTTCTACCTTCATCGACGTGAATATTGGCCCCTGCGAAACCATGTTCTTTTGTTTATACGCAATATCCAGTGCCTGTAAAGACAATCTGTAACCCACATCCTGCTTGTTCCAGGGATGTATGTCTTTTTCCATCCCAATATCTATCGTTACAGCCATCCCGGTATTTTTGTCAGCGAGATAGGTTTGTAACATAGATTCTCTCATATCCGGCCAGAATAGTTCCGATTCAAAATTAGGAAGCTGTACAAACAAAAATGGAAAGTCCCCTTGATGCCAAGCTTCTCTCCAGCTGCTGATCATGTTGGGAAGAAACTGTCTGTAATCAATTGCATTTTGTTTTGATTTTGAATTGGCTTCTCCCTGGTACCAAATGACTCCTTTGATACCGTATGAAGTAAAAGGGTAAATCATGTAATTGTAGAGAGAAGATATAGCATAAGGATCCCTGCTCATTGGCCTAAATAAATTGGGTTTCGCTTTGGTTGAGTCACCAGATGCTACCGCTTTTTGGTATTCCAGCACCTGGGCATTATAATTAAGCACCCCGTTTTCGTCACTGATTTTACTGATAGCAGGGTATGCTTCAACCTCCTTTTTCCCTGCGTCCACACGCATCAATGCTTTTCTGCTTGTCCAGGCCTCTATCCGCGTAGCATTCCATCCAACATCAATCAAGCCAATCGGGACATTGATTTCTTTGTATAATTCTCTGCCAAAAAAGTACGCAACCGCTGAAAAACGATCTACTGTAACGGGATTACATATCAACCATTCTCCATCCACATTATCTCTTGTACTTTCTGCATTTGCAGAATGGTCAACGGTAAAAAGTCTTATTTGGGGATAATTAGCGCTTTCGATTTCTTTCTTCGCGTCTTTAACCCTCCGTACCGGCAATTCCATATTAGACTGACCTGCACATATCCAGACATCACCCAACAGCACATTTGAAAATTCTACACTATTGTCTCCCGTTATATTAAGCGTATAAGGGCCTCCTGCTTTCATGGGTTTAAGCTTTACCATCCATTTCCCATCGCTACCAGTTAAAGTTTCGGCACGGTTAACGCCTAATGTTACGGTAACTCTTTCGCCTTTAGAAGCATTCCCCCAGACAGCAATTTTTTCACCTCTTTGCAATACCATGTTGTTGCTAAAAAAATTGGGTAGCGTTACAGCAGCATTCAAATTTGAAATGGATGCGCAAAAAAACAATACAGATATAAATTTAAAGTAATGGGTCATAAAGAAAGGCTAAGAATTGGTATTAATTATCATGCGGTATAGCTGTTATTTAAAAGGATGAGGACCCATTTCTAACGCAAGCGTACCTCCTCCTATAATTTCCTGATGGCTTATCCAGAAGCGGTTCAATGGTTTACCATTCAATTGCATAGACTGAATATAGATGTTCTCACTGGAGTTATTGTTGGCAATAATGGTAAATTTATTTCCGTTATAGTATTCTTTGTCTAATGATATTTCAATCTTATTGAAAACAGGACTTGTAATCTGATACTTATTGTCTCCAGGGCAAATCGGATGAATACCCATTGCAGATAATACGTACCATGCAGACAATTGCCCTACATCATCATTGCCACACAATCCCATTACACCGGAACCGTAGGCATTTTTACTGATTTTGCGGGTCCACTTTTGGGTTAACCAGGGCATACCGGCTTCGTTAAACATAAATGGCACCTGGTGTACGGGTTCATTGGGATGATTGTAAAAATCATTCCACCGAAAGTTATCTGGTGATTTTTCAAAAAAATTAACCAACTCCGTGTTAAATGTCTCTTTACCCATCAAAGCAATCAACCCTGGAATATCATGGGGTACGAACCACCCCTGCTGATATGGGTTTGACTCTACAGCCCCCTGACCATGTTTTTCCTTGTTTACCCATGCACCCCATGTTTTATCCTTGTTTCTGCTCCTGAACCATTTAACATCATCGTTCCATATGTTTGTATAGGACTTGCTCTTCAGATAATATTCGGCGGCAATGTCCTTTTTGCCTTGGCTTTCAGCAAATCGTCCCAGGCACCAATCGGAATAACAATGTTCAAGTGTTGTGGAGATACCACCAGGAACATATCCCAGTTCACCGTTCCCATTGTTATCAACCGTGTTTTTACTAAATTCAAATGCTTTTTTACTATCAAACTTCCTGATCCCCTTTTCATAAGCGTCTACAATTACAGACACAGCGGGGTTTCCAATCATTACATCTGAATATGCATTTACCATCTCCCATCGGGGGAAAGATTTTCGTCCACTTAGTTCGGCCATCTGGATCAAGGAATTAATCTCATCATTTACCAATGTGGGATTTATAAGCGTCTGTAAAGGAAACTGGCTTCTAAAAACATCCCATCCACTAAAAACCGTCCGGTAGGTAAAGTCTTTAGCAACATGGATTTGTTTGTCTGCACCAATATAATTTCCATTAACATCTGAGAAATTGCGCGGATCGACCATGGTATGATACATTGCTGTATAAAAGATGGTTTTATCATCTTCAGTTCCGCCGGTTACATTAACTTTTGATAATGCATCAGACCAAAGCGAACGATTATCATTTACCACCTTATCGAAATCCCAGTGAGGAATATCATGTTCCAGGTTTTCTTTAGCGCCTTCCATGCTGACAAAGGAGATACCGCTTTTCATCTGCACTTCTTCTCCCTTTTTAGTCTTGAATTCGGTAAAAAAACCAAGGTGTTTTCCTTTATCTTCTGTTAATCCATAAGTCACCTTTGCAGAGGCAATTAATTGCTGATAAGCATCGCTGGAAACTTCATCATTTTTTCTTTTCCATTCAGGGGGAATAGAAGCACTCCAAGTACCAAACTTTTTTAATGGTTTGCTAAACTGGCACCAGAAATAAACCGTGTAGTTGGTCCTGCCCCCTCCATTTCCAAAACCACCCCCTTCAGGAACACATTTCATCCAGCCGGAGATAGTGCTATCATTCACTACTTTAATGTATTGCTCGGTAGATGTTCCGGCGATACGGCGTGCAAGATCAATTTGAATTCTTGAGCTACTGTTCTTGGGAAATGTAAAACGGAGCATTCCAGCACGAGGTGCCGCACTTAATTCTGTTTTAATTTGATAATCATCAAGAAAAACAGAATAATAACCCGCTTTTACCACTTCGTTATCGTGCGAAAAACTGGATCGATATCCTTTCTCCGAAGCACCCTCTTTACCTTTGGAAGTCTTTAAGGCGCCCGTTGTTGGCATAACAAGAAAATTACCAAAATCTCCATGCCAGCCAACTCCACTAAGGTGCGTAAAACTAAAACCTTCGATTGTTTTGTTAAACCATGAATATCCGTTCCCATTGTCTCCGCCGGTGAAAGTATCGGGACTAAGTTGAACCAGACCAAAAGGTGTTGTCGGACCAGGAAACGTTCTTCCACACTCTCGCCCGGATAGTGTAGATCCGGCAGGAGCAAAGGCTCCGATCATCGGATTAACGTAGTCGATTTTTTCTTTTTTTTCCTGTGCGAAGGAAAAATGGAGCAAAGTGACATGAATTATAAGAATAAAACTCTTTTTCAACATTCAAATTTTAATTGTTGCTTCACTACAAATTACCCAACCACAATTATTTCTTTGGAGGACTCAATGTCCGTGTTACTGTTTGACCTAACTTGTTCCCCTTTTCATCGAATATGGCCGCTTTTATAACAGCGTTTAATTCAGCATTAAAAACGCCAGTGTACTTGGTGGATCCAACAGTTGGTTCGGATCCATTTTTAGTAAAACGAACATTATGAAGGTCTGAATCGGTAAAAAAATGAACCTTCGCAACAAGTTCTAAACTGTCGGCTGCAAACGAAATGAAAGGGTTGTACATGCTTCTTGAGTATATTACCCTATCGCGATCAAGCCTTTTAAAATTCATCTCAACGCCATGCTGAAACCGAGTCCAATTCTTTAATGAAGGATCTGTCCATCCAACTTCCGCATTGGCCAATACACGTGGATATAACATTAATTCGCCTATATCACTTGTAGGCGTAAATTCACCCCACAAACAAACCTGTGAACCCATGATCAATTTGGCTTCTTCTTTGGTTAATCCTTCAGGGATTGGTTCATATTGGTACACTTTTTTCAAAGGGATAATACCCCTGGGTGCTTCTGGTTCCAAATCCACTGGCCCCTGATGATTGTTAATGTATGAATGGAGATAAGAAGCCTGGATGGTTTTATACCCAGCCCGGGGGGCATCTACTTCTGGTGAATACCTGTTTCTCCTCCAAGCCATGATAATCGCTTTGGGAGCGCCTTTCCCATCCAGAATTTCATCCCAGCCGATCAATGTTTTGCCCCGGGAGATGATTTGTTTGTTGATCCGGCTTATAAAATGGCTTTGCAATTCATTCAAATCTTTTAAACCATGCTCTTTCACGGTTTTAGTGCAGTGCTCGCATTTTGCCCAGTCATTTTTATTACACTCATCACCTCCGATATGAATGTATTTGGAGGGGAAAAGTTCAGTGAGTTCACTCAATACATCATTGATAAATTCGTAAGTCGTTTCCTTACCAGCGCAAAGGGCATTGTTGGGAGAACGGCCACCTGTTGAAACCTCAAAAAGAACATCTTTGCGGCAGGTTAAGAATGGATAAGAAGCAATAAGTGCCTTACTATGTCCGGGTATATCTATTTCGGGTATTACTTCAACATTTCTAATTCTTGCGTATTCAACTACCTCTTTTATATCATCTTGCGTGTAGAATCCTCCAATTGTAGTCGCTTCTTCTGGTTTTCTAAATTCCCGATCCCACCAATGTATGCCCGTTCTATTTGCACGCCACGCACCTTTTATTGTAAGGTTAGGATATTTTTTTATTTCAACCCTCCATCCCTGATCATCGGAAAGATGCCAATGGAATTTGTTTGTTTTATAGGATGATATGATATCAATTTGTTTCTTAACAAATTCCTTTGACTGAAAATGACGTGAAACATCCAGCATTAATCCTCTCCATTCAAACCTTGGTTTGTCGGTTACTTCCATGCATGGAATATGTATAGACTTGCTGGCAAGCTGCTTTGTATCCCCGTCTATGGTTTGTCTTAATGTTTGAAAAGCATTGAAAAAACCTGCATAGGTTGTTGCCTTTATATTGATTTCTTTGGATGATATTTTTAATGCATACCCCTCTTTGGCTATTGAGGGATCGTCTGTTATGTCAAATCGTATATAATTCGATGATGTCGTTTTATTCCATTCAGCAACATGAACATTCAACCCGGCATCATTCTTTATCTTTTCCTTGATGTAAGGACCCAGGTCATCAATGAATTTCTCTGGCAAAAATATTTTGGTAGTCGGAACAAGGCTGAAATATCCAACACCAATTTTCACTGATTCCGGTTGTGGGATAAAGTAAACTTTTCCGGTCTCGCTGTTTACAGGTTTAACATCTTCACTTATCTTAATAGAAGAAAGCAAAGGCAAGGTGATCAGTAGAATCAGGCTTCTTATATGATTAAATGAATACAGACCATTGGTTTCGTTTTTTAGCATATCCATCATTTTACAACTAAATTATATTTATAAGAGTGATGGAAACATTAAATCTGGACAGGATATTTTACAAATAAACTTTCTGCGGAAATGGCTGGTATCGTTTCGGGAACGTCTGCATTAGCGTTATGCATGACCCCGAAAAACACCGTTATCTAACCAAAAATGTTAACCATTATTTTAGCCTAATAAATTGGCTATCAACGAATTACAAGGAAAATAAAAAAGGGATAAACCAAGTTGAACCTGATTTATCCCTTCTGTAGCGAGATCGGGAGTTGAACCCGAGACCTTCGGGTTATGAATCCGACGCTCTAACCACCTGAGCTACCTCGCCATGGATGATTTTGGGTGGCAAAAGTAAGCAATGTATTTTTCATAAAAAAATTAAGGGCTGTTTACAGCAATTTCATCAACAAAGATGGGTAGGCCGCTCCAGCAAGCCGTTTGATTTCATCTGTACAACCAGTACAACCATACTGGGTCAAGGCTTTGTTGAGCAATGGGATGGCTTCTGCCTCCTTGAATGCATTGATTTGAGGACCTGTCCATTGTTGCTTTTTTAGCAAATAGGGCAAGACAAAGTCAAAGCCAATTTTCAAGGATTTTCCTGATGCCGTTTTGGTTTGCCAAAGATCCAGGCCAAGCTGTTGAAACCGGGTGGCCAAGCTAGAGTAGGCATTCAAAATAAATACGGAGTAATGCAGGGATGTGGTTCTTTTCATTTCCAAAGGGAATGAACCCTGGGCATCCATTTCCTGATCTAAACGGTTCAACACCCTTGTGTAAATGGTTTTGATTAGGTTGTTATCCTTGATAAATCCTGCATAAGCCAGGAGTTGGGCATCATACCAAACACCATGGTTGTTGGGAGCATTCATTTCTTCTTTTCCTATTTTGCTATTTCCCAACCACTGGATGAAATCCTTTACCCATCCTTCCATACCCGACTGATCCTTGCTTGTCCAATTTTTTGATGCCTGGAGCAGCTGAATTCCATCCATGATGTGCATGAAATGCCGGGTATCAATCACCCCTTCTGCCCGACCGTCAGTGACTCCCTTGACCGACTGTGCATACTTAAGGTTGGGGTTCATCCGGGTTGCAGTATCGAGAAACCATACCCTTATCAGCTTGGCGGCATGATCTGAATATGCTTCATTTCCTGTAAAATAATAAGCCAAAGACAAATGATAAATACTGGCACTCAGACCAGGCAAAACAACCTTGTCTGTAAAATTTTTTACTTCAGGATTGATTTCGCCATCCCGTCGAACATAAGGAATACCATTGACAGTATTGGGATTGGGCCACCAATAAGGGGCTATGCTCATGTAATCATGCTTATCGCCACTTGGTGGGAGATCTGTTTTGCTCATTACGGTTACAGGCTTGAACCGCAGTGCTTTTTCAGCATTGTTCTTCAGTTGATCAAAGGCTATTGCATATTCCTTATCCTTGTTTTGAATCTTGGCTTTGCTTTTGGCAAGATGATTGAAGTCGATGGTAACCAGATCGGTAAATGATATTTTTTCTTGAGCAACAAGAGCAATTGAAACAAACATCAATGAGGCAAAAAATATTGAAAATTTTCTCATCACTATTTTTTCTCTTTGTTTTTCGTTTTGTTCGCATGACGGCCACTGCCATCGCCATTATCAAGGAATCCGCCACCGGGATTCAATTTATCCAAAATCGCCTGGAGCTTCTGTTTCTCTGCAGTCGTTTTATCATCCAAGGCCACCAATTTCTCCTCAAAAGGTGCCTTCCGCATATCGTAGAGATCACCTGACCGCATCAATTTCCAATTGGCAGAACGAACATACCAGTCCTTGCCCAGTCCAGTAAATATCCACTCCCTGGCAGTTCCTTTTCCTCCTTTCAGCTGGTATGCAAAACTCAACCCATCCAATACATTGTTTGTTGGAAGAGGGGCCCCGGCAAGTTCAGCAAAAGTGGGAATAAAATCAGCGGCATCGATCAGGCTGCTGGAAACACCAGGCTTCTTGATCATGGCTGGCCAGTTTACAATCATGGGAACAAGGCTTCCGCACTCTTGCATGGTTCCCTTTTTGCCACTGAGCTTTTGTCCTTGTACCCGTCCAATTTGAGCGGCCTCTCCTGCAGTACCATTATCACCAAAAAATACGATCAGCGTGTTCTCCCTTAATTTCAAGCTATCCAAGGTATGCAACAACTTACCCACCAATTTATCCATGTAGGAAATATTGTCAGTATAGAGTTCCTTGTAATCAGTGGTACCAGGCTTGGTATCAGGCGTTGCAACAATCTCTCCATGCACGTGTGACAAGGAATAGTACAGGTAGAAAGGATCCTTTTTATGCTGTCCCAAAAAGTTCACCATGTGGTCGTGCATCAGGTCTGGCATGTACTCACCATCCTTCAACACGGCTTCTTTCCCATTCACAACATATTTATCTTTCTTTCCTGCTTCATTAAAAAAAGACCCACTTCCGAAAAACCGCAAATAGTCATCAAACCCAAATTCAGCAGGACCCAAAGGCAGCTGCCCCCACTTGCCAATCATGGATGATGTGTATCCTGCTTTTTTTAAAATGGCGGGCATGAAGTTCTCAGCAGAGGGCTTGATTTCGCCGGTCATGTCTT
Source organism: uncultured bacterium (assembly GCA_903834825.1). Lineage (GTDB taxonomy): Bacteria > Bacteroidota > Bacteroidia > Chitinophagales > Chitinophagaceae > Pollutibacter. Next base: position 14,661 of record CAILKQ010000120.1, read on the forward strand.
GGTTGACTGCTCCGGTCCTAAAGCCATATCTTCCTGACAGGATCAAAGCCCTGGATGGGCCGCACAATGGGACCGTATAGGCATTCGTATAGCGAATACCTTCCTTCGCCAGCTTATCGATAACGGGGGTTTTAAAAAAATCAGCTCCATAAGCACTCACGCCGTCAATACCGAGATCATCTGCCAAAACAAAAATGATATTGGGCTTTTTTTGTTGGGCAAAAGAAGCATTTGCAAAAAGCAAAAACAGAAAGAAATAGTGTATACGCTTCATTTATTTTTTTTCTTGGGATTTAAAAAACTCAATCATTTCCTTGCGCAATTCTACAGCCGCTTTTGCATAGGTCTTTTCATCAATCACGTTATGCTTTTCCAATGGATCTGCAACGTAATCATATAATTCTGTAGCGTAAACCTTGCTTTCACTGAATGCAGTGCTTGATGTAAAATCATTCATCCAGATGGTGTAACGGTATTTGTCTGTACGCATGCTGTATCCCATCATGGCGTTGCTGGTATAGCTTTTCTTTTTCATTTCCTCTTTGCTGAGCTTTCTGGGATACTGGCTCATGGCAAATTCATTCACTGCTGCCTTTTTGTTTTGCATGACGGGCTTCAGGCTTTTTCCATGCAAATGCTTTGGAACGGGCACTGATGCGAGGTCACAGAGTGTTGGAAAAATATCAATATGCTCCGACAAGGAAGTTGTTGGTCCAGGCTTCATGCCTGGTGCAGCAATGATCAATGGTGCACGGGTAGCCTGTTCCAGGTTGGTATGCTTTTCCCAAAGATCATGATCGCCCAGGTGCCAACCATGGTCACCCCACAAAACAATGATGGTGTTATTGAGCGTTCCCAAAGAATCCAGTGTGTTCAACAGAATGCCCACTTGTGCATCCATATAAGATACGGCTGCATAATACCCGTGGATCAATTCGAGTTGTTTTTCTGTTTTTAACCTCAGATGAAAGCCTGGTTCGTTGAACATGGCAAAAGCTGGAATATCTGTATAGTTCCTGAGTTCACCTGATTTGTGGTAGGCAATTTCCGGTGCATTGCTGGCATGTTCCTGAAAGCTGGCCAAAGGCATATCTGCACGGTTGTAGAGGTCCCAATACTTTTTAGGCGCAACAAAAGGAAGATGGGGCTTGTGGTACCCTACAGCAAGAAAAAAAGGTTTGTTGTCTTTGTGCATTTTAACCATCTGATCCCTGGCTTTCAATGTAATCACCCCATCATCATATGCATGGTCTGGAACATCATAGTTTTCAATGGAAGGGCCTTTGATGGATGTAGGCATTTCATCATCATCATCCCGTTGAACCCTCTCCTTTTTTACAAGGAACATAGCCTTGTTTTCAGGCTTTTGGTACTGGCTGTTGGCTGGCTTCCCCAGCCCATTGGCATAATCACTGGCCTCTGGTTCCATGTAGGGCATGTTCCATGAAACAGGATCAATCTTTTTGATAGCACTGCTGGGATGAAATATTTTACCAGTCCCAACGGTATTATAGCCCTGTGAAATCAAATATTGCGGCAAGGTCACGATATCTGGATTGATATCTCGCATCTGTGTTTTCAGGTCCCATATTTTTGTATAATCAGGCCTCATTCCCGTCATCAGGCTGGCACGGGTAGGCCCACATACCGACTGTTGACAATAGTTGTTGGAAAACATCGTGCCCATCTTCGCAAGGCGATCGATATTGGGCGTTTTGATGATTTTGTTTCCATAACAAGCCATGATGGGCTTCAGGTCATCAACAGCAATAAACAGGATGTTGGGTTTCTTGGCTTGCTGGGCTACCAAGTCACATGCTAAAAATACAAGGATGGTTGAAATGATCAATGCCGGCTTTCGCATCATGTTGTTTTTTTTTCAAATGTTGATGTAATCAATATCCCGGATTCTGCAGGATTTTTAAAGTGGTATTGTTGTCGATTTCACGTTGTGGTATAGGAAGCAACAAACGATCTTTTGTCACATAGGCCTGGATTTGTGCCAATGTTGGTCTGGGACTGGGATATTTTCCATAATGTGCAGTATACGTTGCACTATAGTGATTTTTTATCGTTTGTTCGGCAGTGATGGTTGTCATGGTTGTATTGTACCTGAGCAAGTCATACCAACGCATATTTTCAAAAGTAAATTCCAATTTGCGTTCATTGGTAAGCTCTCTCTCGAACAAGGCAACTGTATTGACTGCAGCAGGCAAAAGGTCGGCCAACCCTGCCCTTTTCCTTGTCTGGTTGATCAGTGCCAGGCTTGCGGCAGAATTGCCCTGTGCTTCAGCAAGCATCAGCAAGACATCGGCATACCTCATTACGATCCAGTCATTCTCTGCATCGTTCACAATAGAAACTGGAGAAATCATTTTTTTGGGATACAGCACTTTGGTGCTGCCATATTCTCCAATGCTTATGCCTTTTCTCACATCAGTTGCAGCATACCCAAGGTTCAGGTCAGCACTGGGTGTATTGAATCCACCCCCATCACCGATGATGACTGCCGTTCCACTCAGCTCAGGTGCAAAAGCATTGGGGAAAGGAGAGCCAAGGCCTATACCGCCTGCCTTGTACCTGATGGCGAAAAGGATTTCCCTGTTCATTTCATTGGAGATGGAGAATACATCGCTGTATGTTGCCACCAGCCCATATCCACTGTTGGCAATAACATCGTTCAACAAAGGAATGGCTTCTGCTTTTCTGTTCAAGGTCAGGTATACTTTTGCCAACATGGCTTTTGCCGTCCAGCTGTTTACACGACCCAGCGAAGTGGCAGGAATGGAAGCATACTTCATTGTGGCACCATTGGCAATGGCATAACTCAGATCTGCTACAATCAGTTTATAGATTTCTGCTGATGAAACCCTGTTCAATGATGTGGCATCAAAGGGAGACAAAGGTTCGTGGATAAGAAAGACCCCACCAAATTGTCTGACCAGGTTAAAATAATGATAGGCCCTGATGAATGACGCTTCAGCAGAAAGTTCTTTTTTATCCTTTTCAGCGATTTGTACCTCGGTTGTCTCTGCGGTCATGGAACCTGCGGATGGTGAGTAATTTACATTGAGGCTATTCAGGATCAGGTTAACATTGCGAATGTTGGCATACGTATTGATCCAAAAATTAAAGATGCCTTGGTGAGACGTGTTGGGGATAAAAAGATCCAGGTCACTCAAATCGCGGTTGGGCACTGATTTGCTGGCAGCATTGCCCATGATGGCATTGTCACTCCTGAGTTCAGACATTTTCCATTCCTCGAGCAGGGGCTTTTGCATGCCATTGTAGCAACCGATGAGGGCTGTTTGTATGTCGGTTGAATTCTTGTAAAAAGTGGCAGTAGTTACATTGCTGAGTGGATACAGCTCAATGTTTTTTTTGCAAGAAGCAAGGAAAAACACGCCAACCAGGAGGACAGATATAAATGATTTCATATTGCTGTTTTTAATTCGTTGAAGATTAGAAATTGATGTCAATGCCTATCAACAATGTTTTAGGAATTGGGAAGGATCCGCGTTGGTACCCATCAATCAACACAGATGAATAAGCTCCATTGGAAAACCTTCCTTCTGGATTAAGTCCACGGTATCCTTTTGCTGTTTTGAAATAAAGATTTTGTGCAGAAAAATAAAACCGCATGCTGTTGACCTTCACTTTTTTCATGAATGCAGCTGGAATGGTATATCCTATATTAACATCGCGGAGCGAGAAATACGATGCATCTTCTATTACATAGTCTGTCAACATCCAGTTGTATCCAACAGTTGAGAACGGAGTCTTGCCATCGCCCGGGAATTTAGCACTTACCCAACGGTTTTGGTTGTAGGTTTTGATTGTTCTTCTTGATTCATTGTAATTGGGATCACCATTGATCAGCTTACCACCCTGAACACCTTGAAGGGTAAAGCTTACATCAAAGCCTTTGAAAGCAAAATTATTGGTCAATCCCCAGGTAAAATCAGGATATGGATTGCCAAGGTCTGTCCGGTCTTCATTGTCGAGCTTGTTGTCTCCATTGACGTCGACAAGTTTCAATCCTCCCGGAACAAAAACATTGCTCATCGAACTGGTCAACCCACTGGCCAAGGCCTTGTTGATCTGGTCTTGGGAAAGCCAAACGCCATCTGTTTTGAATCCAAAATACTGGACCAATGGATTCCCCACCTTGTTTCTGTACACTTCTGTTCTTTCTCCCTGGTTCAACAAATAGGCCTCAGTTCCCAACTCAATGATGCTGTTCTTGTTTTGAGAAAAATTACCAGATGTTGACCACCTGAAATTTTTGGTTTGAATATTTTTTGTTGTCAACTCTAACTCAACGCCCGTATTTCTTAAGCTACCGATATTGTTCCAGAATTGAGGAACACCGGTAAATGCCATGGCTGATTGTTGGAGCAAGAGTTTATCTGTCTTTGATTTGTAAGCATCAAGTGTAATACCAATTCGGCCATTGAACAATGATGCATCCAATCCAAAATTGCTTTGGTAGGTGCTCTCCCAGGTGATATTAGGATTGGAGATGATGGTTGATGAATTAACCAACCCCGGAAATGAAGTTCCTGTACCAGAACCCAGGGAATAGTTGGCACCATACATCAAATCCAGGAATGCAAAATCTGAAATGCGGTTGTTACCGGAAATACCATAACTACCCCTGAATTTGAGGGTTGAAAGCCAGTCAATGTTGGAGAGGAATTTTTCTTTGGAGGCAATCCATCCCAAAGAAATGGAGGGGAATGTTCCCCATTTGTTTCCTGGCCCAAAATAAGAACTTCCATCCGCCCTAAAACTTGCAGAAAGCAGATACCTGTCATTGTAGCTATAATTGATACGCCCCAGATAAGACAAGAGCCCAATTTGGTTTTTGGTACCAAAGGTTCCATTTTTATCGAGCTGTGCAGCGCTGTTCAAGGTTCTTATCTGATCACTTGGGAAATCAATTGCTGCAGTTTGCGTCTTGCTCACGGTTGTTTTCTGGGAAGTAAATCCTGCAAGTATATTGAAATCACTTTTCCCTGCAGTTTTTACATAATTGAAGGTGTTTTCTGAAAGGATGTCAATGAATACATTGTTCGTAAAAACACCCCTGTTGTTGTCTCCATCCCGGTTGGCACTGCGTTCAGAAAAATCAACCCCATTGGCATAATTCATGTAGGTACTGGCCAGGGTTTTGAAAGTTAGCCCAGGCGCCAATGCAATACTCAAATCAGCAGAGGACTGCAGGCGGTATTCATTGGTAAAAATGTCTGTACGCAATACGGCAGATTTGGGATTCTGCTGGGCAGAGCCACTGGGATTGACTGTTGTGGCACCGGAATTCCAAGTGGAACCATCGGGCATGAGACCAGAATAAACAAGGCCAGAAAAATGCCTTGGATGGGCATAATCACCAGCCCTGATCCCAGCATACTGTGGATTTTTAGCAACAAATGCTGCTGTTGCATCATTGTGATAAACAGGGAGCCAGGTTGGGAATCTCCAGAAATTGGTGAAATTTTCTGAAGGTGCTGAACGCTTGGAGTAAGATGGATTAAGGTTCAAACTCAACTTCACTTTCTTGCTCAGATCAAGGTCTACCCTTGTTCTGATGTTGAACTTTTCATAATTGCTCTTGTACATCATCCCTTCGTCATTCTGATAACCCGTTGACAGGAAATACCGCACATCTTTTTTACCTCCAGCAACGGTGAGCATGATGTTTTGAAAAGTAGCAGGTCTTAGAGACTCACCCTGCCAGTCAGTACTTTGACCACCGCGAAGCAGGTTTTCAACGACGTAGGATGCACGGTCTCCATCGGCAATGGTGTTGTTGGCTGGCAATACTGTAGTATCCTGCGCACGCTTGGCCATTTCGTCAAAAAGCATTCCGATATATTCTCCAGTGGACATGATATCATACCGCTTGTAATCCTCTTTTTGACCAACTGAATATTTCAATACATATTTGGGTTTGTCTGCGGTTCCTTTTTTGGTGGTAACAATGATTACACCGCCAGAACCCCTGGAACCATAAATGGCTGCGGAGGCTGCATCTTTCAACACTTCGACCGATTCAACGTCTGCCATGTTCAAAAAAGCAAGACCATCTGGAACAGGTTGCCCATCAACAACAACCAATGGACTTGAACCGGCATTGATGGAACTGATTCCCCTGATGTTTATTTTGGGTGCAGCACCTGATTCGGAGCTGACATTCTGCACGGTCAGTCCTGCTACCCTGCCCTGAAGCGCCTGGTCCAACCTGGACAGCGGTGCTTCATCCATCCGATCATTTTTGTATTTGGCAACGGCACCCGTTAAACTTGATTTTTTTTGCGTACCATATCCGATCACAACCACTTCAGCCTGTGATACAGCTTCTGGCACCATTGAAATGGTAAGGCTGGTACTACCCGACACTGAAATGGATTGTGGAGCGTATCCAACATAGGTAAATACCAAGGTAGAGGCAGCCTTGTCAAGTGATAGTTCAAAAGACCCATCTGTCTTGGTTAAAACTGCACCCTTGCTTTTGTTGGTGATGATGGATACTCCGGCCAAGGGCTCTCCTGTGGATTGGTCAATTACCTTACCCTTGATTTCTTTTTTTTGTGCAAATGTTAATCCTGAACAAATCAGCATCAACAGCAACAATAAGTACTTCAATTTCATACGGCTCGTTTTGTTTTTAATTTCATGCAATGGTTTACTGCCCTACTTTCAAACAGCATGCAGGCAGTTATTTAATCGTTGGTAATATTATAAAAAATAGATGAATCCGCCTTAATGAATCTATTAGAAATAAATCAATAAATAAGATGAATTAGCAATTAATTTATAATATATTTAATTTAAATTAACTTTTAATTTTATTCCTGCATCGATATCGTTACCGGTAACGTTACCGGTAATATTACCGGTAATTCACTTCAACTGGTAAATTTGGGCTATCTTAACTGACAAAATCAACCCAACCGCTGTTGTGAAATATGCATAACAAACCACCCACCATAAAAGACATTGCCCAACAACTTCATCTGTCCATTTCAACTGTTTCAAGGGCTTTGAGAAATGCATCAGATATCAACCCTGAAACCAAAAAAAATATCCTCCAACTCGCAGAGGACTTGAACTACCAACCCAATCGTTTGGCACTCAGCCTAAGACAGAACCAGACCAATACCATTGGGGTTATTGTGCCCAACCTGGATTATGTAATTTCTACCATGGTAAAGGGCATTGACGAAGCAGCCCTCGAAGCTGGTTTCACCGTTATTGTATGCCAAAGCAATGAATCGTTTGGAAGAGAAGTGGTGAATACAAGACGAATGTTGAACAGCCTGGTAGATGGATTTATCATATCCATTTCCAGTGAAACAAAATCCAGTGAACACTTCAAGGTATTGAAAGAAAGGGAAATTCCATTTGTGGTGTTTGACAGGGTGATTCCTGACCTTTTGGCCTCAAGCGTAATCCTGGACAATGAAGAAGGGGGATTCATCGCCACAGAACACCTGATTGAACAGGGGTACAAAAAAATTGCCATCCTGGCCGGTCCTCAAACCCTGGGAATCAGCAACAGCAGACTAGATGGATATAAAAAGGCATTGAAAAAACACGACATCAAGTATGATGATGAATTGGTCATCTATTGTGACTTTAACCAGGATTTTGCTTTTTATGCAACAGAAGAATTATTATCCTCCAAAAAAAGGCCTGATGCCATCTTTACCATCAGCGACCGCATGGCCATTGGCGCCATGCTTGCCATCAAAAAAAAGGGATTGAAAATGCCTGAAGAAATTGGTTTGGTAGGATTCAACAATGAACCATCACTGGCCTTGTTTAGCCCAAGCATCTCAAGTGTGGAACAACCCTCCTTTGAAATTGGCAAACTTGCCGGAAAAATATTTATCGAACAGTTTTTGAACAATGACTTTTCAAATCACAAAGAAGTCATCCTAAAGCCAAAATTGGTCGTTAGAGAATCATCTGTCCGCCTTACAAAAAAAGGCAATTAAGCTGCTGTTCAACATAAAAAACATCTTCATACCACGTAAAGGGTATACCAGAAACGGAAAGGCCAGTGGCTTTACCAGTGCATGCTGAAGCATAAAAACAACGCTGCATGATTGTTAAAGTGGGTGCTACTTAGTAACTTCGCGGCTGAAAATACAAAACCATGGTAGCAAAGATAAAAGTGCACAACCCGGTCGTAGAACTCGACGGGGACGAGATGACAAGGATCATTTGGAAATTCATCAAAGACAAGCTGATTTTACCGTATTTGGAGCTAGACATCAAATATTATGACCTTGGGGTTGAATATAGGGATGAAACCAATGACAAGGTTACCATTGATGCAGCCAATGCCATCAGGGAACATGGTGTGGGGATCAAATGCGCAACCATCACTCCTGATGAAGACCGTGTGAAGGAATTCAACCTTAAACAAATGTGGAAGAGTCCGAACGGTACCATCCGCAACATCCTTGACGGTACTGTTTTCAGAGAGCCTATCGTTATAAAAAATATTCCACGCCTGGTATCCAACTGGGACAGCCCCATCATTGTTGGAAGGCATGCCTTCGGAGACCAGTACCGTGCCACAGATTTTGTGGTTCCTGGCAAAGGAAAACTCACCATCAAATTTGAAGGGGAAGATGGTACGTTGATTGAACATGAAGTATACCAGTACAAAGGACCAGGCGTTGCCCTGAGCATGTACAATACCGATGAAAGCATCTTGGGTTTTGCCAGAAGCTGTTTCAACATGGCTTTGCAGAAGGGATGGCCGCTTTACATGAGCACAAAGAATACCATCCTGAAAAAATACGATGGCCGCTTCAAAGATATTTTTGAAGAGATCTACCAGAACGAATTCAAGGCTGCTTACGAAGCAGCGGGCATCACTTACGAACACAGGCTGATTGATGACATGGTTGCCAGTGCATTAAAATGGAATGGCAAGTTCGTATGGGCTTGTAAGAACTACGATGGCGATGTACAAAGCGATACTGTTGCACAAGGATTCGGTTCTCTTGGGTTGATGACTTCCGTACTGGTTACGCCTGATGGAAAGACCATGGAATCAGAAGCCGCACATGGAACGGTTACCCGCCACTACCGTGATCACCAGAAAGGAAAGCCTACCAGCACCAACCCCATCGCATCCATTTTTGCATGGACACGTGGATTGGCGTTCAGAGGAAAATTGGATGAAAACCAAGCCCTGATTGATTTCGCCAATGCACTCGAAGCTGTTTGTATTGAAACCGTGGAAGAAGGAAAAATGACCAAAGACTTGGCCGTATGTATCCATGGCAACAAGGTTGTTCATGGTGACCATTATCTTTATACAGAAGAATTCCTGGATGCTATTGATAGCAACCTGAAGAGGAAGATGGGAATCTAATGAAGGTTGAAGGGGTTGAGGGGGTTGAAGGGGTTGAAGAGGTTGAAGAGGTTGAGCTTGCCAACCAGAGGTTGGTAAACCTGCCGAAGGCAGAGGGGTTGAAGAAAATACTTAAACCTCTTCATCAGCCAAATGCGACTTCAACCACTTAAACCTTATCTGTGCCCAAGTATTCTTTCCCACATCACCCTCGCTGATTCCATATTAACCCCGGCCATGCGGCCGCGTTGTACGATCAGGTCATTGTCTTCCGGGTGGCTCAGGTAATAATGAAAGGCAAACCTGCTGTTGGGATTTTGCCATCCATTGATCTGACCAAAACGCAGGTCATTGAACACAAGTGTATCCTTCCATTGCTCAACGGTATAATAACCTTGGGAGAATTGCTTCAACTCCATGACTTCCTTGTGGTCGGCGACAGGTTTGAGCAGGGCTTCTTTTTTCTCAATATGGTGCAATAAGAAGTCTCCGGGCTTGTCAAAAATGGAGCGATAACCCACCTGATAGCCAGCGCTGTCCTCTATCACCACAAACCAAAGCAGGTTGTTGAGCAGGGTTGGTGTCGTAAAATAGGACTTGTTGCCCCCCAGGTTAGCAACGGCATATTGTTGCACGTCACGGTTGATGGAGTACTTGTTGTACAGCGCAAATCCCATATAGAGCATTGCTGTAAAGACGCCTGCCCTTGCCCATTTCAAGCGATGCGCATGATCTGTTTTCAAAAAAATCAGGAAGCCAAATGCAATGGCAGGGAGGATGCTGAAAAGAGGGTCCGCCACATAGATAACATTGAAGGCTATCCTGGTAGAGGAGAAAGGTTCAAACCAGCCAATCCCATAGTTGTTCATGGCATCCAACAAAAGATGGCAGGTAATTTCAATCAGAAAAAACCAGAACCATTTTCGCAGGCTGATGGGCTCAGCCTTGTGCCACCTTGCGGCAACCAGGGCCAGGAAATAACTGCTGATGATGGCAAACAGAAAGGAATGGGTGATCCCCCTGTGTGCCAGCAACTCAGTAGAAACAGGCATCCACATGCCAGCGATGAAATCGATATCCGGAAAACTGTTGGCCAATGCTCCCCA
>CAILKQ010000121.1 GCA_903834825.1 uncultured bacterium
CCGATCTGCCATTCCATCCCAGCCACTCATCATCATTGAACCTTGTCAGGCTTCCCATGATACCATTGATCAGGGCAGATGGACCACCCTTCCCGTATTGGGGAGCAGGGTCGATGGATAAATTCAATTTTCTTCCTGTGGCCTTGTTGATGTTGAAAAAAGCCGTTCTTTTGTCTACAACCTCCCCTTCCACCATGGCAGCAATTTCCAATTTGGCAGCAGCTGTGATGACAATGGGCTGATCATATGTTTTTTTCACAACCTCCCCTTGCGGAGTGATGACTGAATAAAAAAGATTTTTATTGTCAGGAACCCCATCAACACTTACTTTCACGGTGTTGCTCGCAGGTTCATACTGGCTTTTCAAACCGATATCATACATGTGTCTCGAAAAATTGATGCCATGGTTTTCAAGGCGCTTCAAATAGGGAATCAAACGGGTTGTAAAATGATCAAATCCAGGCTTTTTCTTTGACCAGCCTACCTCGGCCAATGCAACAGCCCTTGGAAACAGCATGTATTCTGCAAGGGATGATGATTTGATGTATTCTGTCCAAAGATTTCCCTGAACGCCCTTGATGTATTTGGCCTGTTCGGCATTCAATTCAGCAGGAATCGGCTCATAGCCATATACCCGTTTTAAGGGCAGAAATCCTCCCCAGGCAATAGAATCTGTTGGGTCTTCAGATTGGTAAAAATTTAGGTAACAATGGCTGTCTGGGGTCATGACCACATCATGCCCTTGCTTGGCAGATTCAATACCACCCTGTGTTCCACGCCAACTCATCACTGCTGCATTGGGTGCTAAACCGCCTTCCAGGATCTCATCCCAACCAATGATGCTTCGCCCCTTGCTGTTGACATGCTTTTCGATGCGCTGGATAAAATAACTCTGCAACCCATGTTCATCTTTCAGGTTGTATTTTTTAATCATGTCCTGGCAAAATGCGGACCGCTTCCATGCATCTTTGGGGCATTCATCGCCGCCAATATGGATGTATTTTGAGGGGAAAAGTTGCATGACCTCATCCAGCACATCATTCATGAATTGAAAAGTATAATCAGTGGGGCTGAGCACGTCTGTAAAAACACCCCAGGTTTCCTGCACCACTTTTTTTCCTGGTGTTTTCAATTGTTGTATGGTCTTTTTCGCAACCATGTTTTCACTCACCACCGTGGTCTCGCCAGGAAAACAACCCAGGGCAGGATAGGCTGCTATGGCAGCACTGCTATGGCCCGGCAATTCAATTTCAGGAATGATGGTGATGAATTTTTTTGATGCATAGGCCACCAATTCTTTGATCTGCGCCTGGGTATAGAACCCTTCATAAGGCTTGTTGTCGTTGCCTTTGCCTGGATACTTGTCGACCAGGGTACCATTTCTTTTTCCACCCACTTCAGTCAACTTGGGATATTTCTTGATCTCGATTCTCCAGCCCTGGTCATCAACCAGGTGCAAATGCAACCTGTTCATTTTCTGCATAGCCATCAGGTCTACCAACTTTTTCAGGAATGAGATGGGCTGAAAATGCCTGGCCACATCAATCATCAGGCCCCTGTACTCAAATGCTGGCGCATCCTGTATCGACACAACTGGCATAAACCATTGCTGACGGGCCACCAGTCGATCGCTTTCAATTGCGGAAGGAAGCAGTTGCAACAAGGATTGTACAGCATAGAAAAGACCAGAAGGATCTTTTGC